>JAYSUN010000342.1:0-12856 GCA_043719045.1 Hyphomicrobiaceae bacterium
GGTTTGCCGGAGCTCGCGATCGGCAACGCCGATGCACCCGTCACCATTGTTGAATACGCGTCGATGACCTGCGGGCATTGTGCCTCCTTCCACACAAAGGTCTACGCAACCCTCAAAGAGAAGTACGTCGATACCGGCAAAGTTCGCTTTATTTTCCGCGAATTTCCGCTGGATGACTTCGCCATGGCGGCCTCGATGCTCGGACGCTGCACGGGCTCGCCGGAGAAGGCACTCGCCTTTACTTCGATCCTGTTTGCGAAGCAGGAAGAGTGGGCTTTCGTGCGCGAAAATAAAGTTGGTGCTCTGTTTAAATTCGCCAAGCAAGCGGGCTTTACTCAAGACAGTTTCGATAAGTGCCTGACCGATCAGAAAATGCTCGATGAAATTGCAGCTGGCCGCGAACGGGCGTCCAAGGTCTTCAGTGTCACGGCCACGCCGACCTTCTTTATCAACGGCAAGCGTTTCTCGGGTCGCTCGGATCAGGTCGATGCCTTTGATGCCGTTATTCAACCCTTGCTGCCAAAGAGCTGAGGATAGCTCTCATGATGCATAGCCGCTGGGGATCTATTGCAGGACTTGCAGCCTTGATGGCAGCGGTGCTTGTGCCCGTTGCCGAGGCTCAGCAGGTGCCAGCACCTGCGATCCTGACGGACCTTCCGGATCTGGTTGTCGGCAAGGCTGACGCGCCGGTGACGATTGAGGAATTCGCATCTCTGACGTGTGGCCATTGCGCTGCGTTTCATACGAACGTGCTACCAAAATTGAAGGCTAAGTACATCGATACAGGTCAGGTCAAGTTGATCTATCGCGACTTCCCACTGAACGAGCTGGCGGTTGGTGCCGCCATGTTTGGCCGTTGCGGGGGTGAAGCAAAGCGAGAGGCCATCGTCAGCGCGCTGTTTAAAACTCAAGACACCTGGATGGGGCCAAAGGCCAAACCCGTCGAAGAGATGGTCAAGCTCGGCAAGCAGTTTGGCCTGACGCAAGCAGATGTCGAAACGTGTTTGTCGAACGAGATCCAGTTCGCAGCCATTGTCGCTCAGCGCGATGCCTTCGACGCCAAGCATAAAATTGAGGGCACGCCGACGTTCGTCATCAATGGCAAAAAGATGGACGGCAATTCGGACTGGCAGGGTTTTGACAAGGCGCTGGCGCCGCTCGTGAAGAAATAAGCGATATCGTGAACCGCAAGTTGCGACATTTTCCAATCGTCCTGAGCCTCGCGGCACTGCTCGCGGGTTGTGGTGATGCGACTTCGGTATTGACCACAGCGGCAGCACCCGAAGCAGGCGCCAGTATCGACAAACCCGGCTTCAATCCGTTTTCTGATGGTCAGGATGCGAGTATTGGTGCACGTGAAGTCATTGCCGCGCCGACTTTGCAAGAGGTGCTGCAGACCGGCGAACTGCCCGAAATGATCTGGGGCAGTCCGAATGCGCCGGTGACACTGATCAAATACGCATCATTGACGTGCCCGTACTGCAAGCGCTTTCAAGCTGAAACCTTTCCGCTGCTCAAACGCGAATACATCGACACCGGCAAGGTGCGGTTCATCATTCGCGAGTTTCCGATTGGCAAAACGTCCGGCTCTGCAACCGTTGCGCTGCGCTGCGCGCCACCCGACAAATATCTCGATCTATACGGTAAGTTCCTGTCGCAACAGGCGATGTGGGTCAGCCAAGAGGTGCGGCCGGAGAACATCTTTAAGGTCGCGTCACAGGTTGGCATAACCGAGGCTCAGTTCTCAGTGTGCATGAAGGATCATGTCCTGATATCGCGATTGAACTCAGTCAAGGAGCGCGGCCGGAAACTAGGGATCATTGGGACGCCGAACTTTTTCCTCGACCACAAGCTGATCAAGTCGGTGGTCGCGTGGTCGGATTTGAAGACGATGATTGACGCGCGGCTGGCAGGCACGCCGGTCAAAACAAACTGATACGGCGTGCCCGGTCCGCGGCCGTCCCAAGACCAGGGGAGCCCGCATGCATATTACCAAGCTCCGCCTGCTCGGCTTCAAATCCTTTGTCGAGCCAACTGAGCTGTTGATCGAAACGGGCCTCACTGGCGTCGTCGGGCCCAACGGTTGTGGCAAATCCAATCTCCTGGAAGCGCTCCGTTGGGCGATGGGTGAAACCTCCTACAAATCGATGCGTGCCGCCTCGATGGATGATGTGATCTTCAACGGCACCAATCTGCGGCCACCCCGCAATATGGCCGAAGTGACCATGTTCATCGACAACAGCGCACGCCGCGCGCCGGCGGAATTCAACGACCACGATGGTCTGGAAATCACTCGCCGGATTGAGCGCGACATGGGCTCGGCGTATCGCGTCAATGGCCGCGACGTGCGCGCGCGCGATGTCAAGATCCTATTTGAAGATGCAGCGACCGGTGCGCGCTCGCCAGCCCTCGTGCGCCAAGGCCAGATTGCCGAGATCGTCAACGCCAAACCCGAACAACGGCGGCGGATCCTGGAAGATGCGGCAGGGGTTGCTGGGTTACACTCGCGCAGGCATGAAGCCGAGCTACGGCTCAAAGGCGCTGAGGCCAATCTGGCGCGCGTCAACGATGTGCTGGGGCAATTGAATGCTCAACTCGAGAGCTTGAAGCGGCAAGCGCGACAGGCCAAACGCTACAAGGAGTATTCCGACGAGATACGCCGCGGCGAGGCTTTGCTGCATCACGTCTTGTGGCTCGCAGTGGAGGCCGATATTGCAGCTGAGGAAGTCGCGTTGTCCGGCGCATTTCAGGGCGTGGCCGAGGCGACCGAGCGCGAGGCCGCTCTCGTCATCCGTGAACATGATGCGGCCGCGTCGATGCCAACTTTGCGGGATGCTGAGGCGCGCGCGGCTGCAGCTCTGCATCGCGTCAAAGTCGAGCAGGAGAATTTCGAGAAAGAAGCGGTACGCGCGGCCCGGCGGCAACAAGACGTGCAAGATCGGTCGTATCAGTTGAAACGCGATCTGCAGCGCGAACAGCAGCTGGTCACGGAGGCCCTGGAACACCTCGGGCGTCTGGCTCACGAAAAGAAGGAGTTGGTCGATACCGATCTGCTGGCAACCCGATTTGAAGATCAGGCGCAGGCGGCTTACGTGGCGGCCGAGGCGGCAGTCAAGAACATCGAGCAGCGCTTATCCGGTTTGCAGACCGCCGCGGCCGAGGCGCGTGCCCGACGCAAGAGCCTCGATCAGCAAAAACTTGAGCGCGGTGAGATTGCAGCCAAACTTCAAGGCCAAGTAGCGCTGCTGGAAACGCAGGTGCGGGAATTGATTGCCGCGGCGCCAGACGCGCATCGATTGCAGTCCACGTCCGAGCTTGGGCAATCGCTGATGGCCCAAATGCGCGACATGGAGGAGGCGGCACTGACCGCCGAAGAGCAGCTTGAGATGACAGCTGCTGAAGCGGCAGTGACGCGCGCCGCCGCGGCAAACGCGACGTTGAAGGCTGGGCAACTGAAGACCGAAGTCGACACGCTGATAAAGCTTTTGAAACCCGCAACGGATGCCGCGCAGCCCTTGGTGATCGATCAGGTGACGGTGGCTGCGGGTTACGAAGCGGCATTGGCCGCAGGTCTCGGCGAGGATCTGGAAGCGCCATTGAACGAGACGGCTGCGGTGCACTGGCGGGTGAACGCGGCGGTGGCGGCGGATCCCGCGTTGCCAACCGGCATTCAAGCACTGTCATCGCATGTTTCGGCTCCGGAAGCATTGGTGCGGCGATTGAAGCAGATCGGACTTGTCACGCACTCAGAAGGTGCGCGCCTGCAGACGCGCCTGCGACCGGGGCAACGCCTGGTCACGCGTGACGGTGATTTGTGGCGATGGGACGGGTTCGTTGCGGCTCGCGGTGGATCAACCGCTGCAGCGATGCGTCTGGCCGAACGCAATCGACTGGGCATGTTGATTGAACAGCAAACCAGAGCGCAGATCGAATCTGACAAGCTGAACGCTGCGGCCGCCAAAGCTGCAGAGGCGCATGCGGGCGCGGAAACGTCCGACCGGCGCTTACGCGCTGAGAGCCGCGAGACACAACATCAGCTGGCTGCGGCCCGTGAAGCCATGACTGCCATGGAACGGCAAGCGCGCGAGACCGAGCAGCGACTGTCGGTGGTGACCGAAGCGCGTGACGCAGCGCAAGATGCGCTGTTGGAGACGACGGAGCGGCTCGACGAGGTCGAGATGGCCCTTGAGCATCTTGGGCCGTCGGATCCGTTTGAAGATCAATTGGTGAGCGCGCAGGACGATGCCATCGAAAAGCGCCAGGCCGTGGCCGATGCACGGGCGCAGATCACAACCCTCGAGCGGGAGCAACGCCAGCGCACCGAGCGGCTCAAAGCCATCGCCGCTGATATCGAGCGGTGGGCCTCGCGGACCGCCAACGCTGACGAGCATCTTCACGTCATTCGGGAACGCATTGCGCAGGCTGAAGAGGAATTGTTGATTGCGGCCGAGATGCCCGATCAGATCGAAGATCAGCGCCAGACACTCATGACGACGATCACGGAAGCCGAGCGTACACGCAGTCAGGCGGCTGACACTCTGGCCCGGGCCGACACGTTACTTCGCGAGACCCAAGCCCACTTGCGGGCGGCGCAGGTCGCCGTCTCCGATGCGCGCGAAGTCAAGGCCCGCCTTGAAGCCCGGCTTGAGGGTGCCCGCGTGCGACGGATGGAGCATGTCCGCAAGACGCAAGATGTGGTCGGCGTGATGCCTTCGGGTTGTTTGGCCTTAGCCGAACATCCGGCCGAGGCTCCACTGCCGGAGCTGGTCGAGATTGAACGCACCGTGTCACGCGCGAAAGCGGATCGGGAACGGTTGGGTGGGGTAAATCTTGCAGCGGATGATGATCTCGAAAAGGCCATGGAGCAATTCGGCGGTCTCGACAATGAGCGCCAGGATGTCGAGGACGCGATTGCCAAATTGCGTGGTGGAATTGCCGAGTTGAACAAGGATGCCAAGGCCCGCCTGAACGCGGCATTCGTCGCGGTCAACAATCATTTTCAAAATCTGTTCAGCATTTTATTTGGTGGCGGCGAGGCCCGGCTCGAGATGATCGAATCCGAAACCGATCCTTTGGAAGGTGGCCTTGAGATTTTCGCCAAGCCACCGGGAAAAAAGCCCGCGACACTGTCATTGTTGTCTGGCGGTGAACAGACGCTGACGGCCCTGTCATTGATCTTCGCGGTGTTTCTGACCAACCCATCGCCGATTTGCGTTCTTGATGAAGTTGACGCGCCCCTCGACGATGCCAACGTTGATCGGTTCTGCACCATGATGGAGCGGATGGCTGAAGATACTGCCACACGCTTTCTCGTGATCACGCACCACCCGATGACGATGGCGCGCATGAACCGCTTGTTCGGGGTGACGATGGGCGAAAAAGGCGTGTCCCAACTCGTCTCGGTGGACCTGGAGGTGGCCCGTAACATCATCAATGATGACCTTGCGGCTTAAGTTCTGTCATATCGAACCGGTAAAGCTCTGACCGGTCCTGCCGCTGACTGCGTGCCGGCCGGCTTGCGGTGACGGGTGTCGGTACCCGCAATCAAGACTCTACCGGCGTTTGACGGCACCAGCAACCGAGTAAAAACCTCCGCGCGCCGGAATCATTGCCCAACCTATGTGCGCGCTTTTTGTAAACAAACCGGCCACCGAACGCTCCCGCGCAGTGGCCGTTGTAGCATTCAGTTGTTGCGTCACTCAGCGGCGCATGGGCTCGCCGAACACGCTCAGGATGGATTCACCACGGAAGCCCGGACGAGAACGGTAGTTCATCTGGATTTCGCGGATGTAGCTGCGGCTGCCGGGCAGGTCGACGGCGAGGTCGCCGCCGGCTGGGATCAAGCGCTCAACACGGTAATCTTCGACACTGCCATTCAGGTAGACCACCCGGATGGACTGCATGTAGACCTCGTTGGTCTCGGCAGTAAAATGAAGTTTGTCGAAGCCACGGTCCCGGAACCAAGCTTCACCTTGGCCGACTCGGATGACGTCGCGTCCGGTGCCGAAGCCGACAGACTGACGTCCCAGCGGAACCCAGCTGTTACGGCCTGGAGGAGCGGCGCGTGGCGGCTCAAAATCCCGGCCAGGACGATCCGTGCCCTGCAGCGAGATTTCTGCCGGGCCCGGACGCCTGCGCGGATTCAACAGAACAACGACGCGATCAACGACGCGGCGGTCGCCGACTAAATCAATGGCGCGGCTCCACTGACCATCTTCAAGGTCCCCCGTAAACGTGATGTTCTGCGTCTCGCCACGGCCGAAGACAATCCGCAAGCCAGTGACGGTGACGCGTTCACCATCCAAACGTAAACGGATCTGGCCAAGCCGGCCTTCATCGCGGCCAACGCGAATTTCGACACGATTGTCGGTTCGGTCGAAGCGCGCGTCGCCGATATCATGCCAGCGACCATCACGGGTCGGTGGCGGCGGGATGAAGGCAACGGGGGCAGGCGGCGGACCGCCACGGAAGTTTTCGCCATAGACTCTCATGACGGCTTGGTTGAGGCGAATGCCGCCGCCGCCGAATGAAAAGCCGAACTTCGTGGCATAGTCGAAGTCGATTTGGCGCAGGTAGCTGCGCTCACCACGGAGGTCAACGTCGACCTGCTGGCCGGCTTTGAGTTCGCGGTTGAAATTCAATTCCTCGACTGCGCCATTGATGTAGATGAGCTTGACGCGACGGACCTTGACATCACCGCCGTCAACCACAAACCGAAGGCGCCTGAAGGCCTTGTCGCGGAAATAGTCCTCGCTCTGCTTGATCACGATCGAATCGCGATCACCACCGAGGCCGACATTTTCCTGACCGAGCAGCTCCCAAGCGCCTTGACCGCCGCCACGTTGCGCGCTGGCTGGCAACGCTGCCGCCACGGCGAGTGCTAGCCCGAGGGCCAGTGCTGTCAACTTCATTCAGTCCTCCCAGTTACTCGACACGATCGCGAGTTCGCGTTTTGATGGCGCCCATTCTATCCGACCCAACTATACGACTTTTTTTGCGATCGCAGTGGGTGTTTCGAAGAAAAATTTTGTGTGCAGCGCAGTACATACGCCTGTGAACAGGACTTTTGCGCCAGGGAGGGTGAACATGACAGATGCGCCATCAGCTGCGAGGATCATTCTGGATCTCGGATTGCGACCTCATCCAGAAGGCGGTCACTTTGTTGAAAACTACCGCGATCCTGCCGTCGATGTGAGCGGGAGGGCGGCGTCGAGCGCAATATACTTTATGCTGAAGGCGGACGAAGTCTCGAAGTGACATAAGGTCGATGCGGCTGAAGTTTGGCACCATGATTCCGGTGCGCCTTTGGAATTGACTATTTTTAACGCGGGCAACCCGAAGACGATCCATATTCTCGGCTCAGATTTGAACTCCGGACAGCGGCCTCAAGTCGTGGTTCCGGCCCATTCTTGGCAAATGGCGCGACCACTGGGCGGCTGGGGCTTGGTTGGCTGCACCGTTACGCCGGCTTTCGACTTTCGCGGCTTTGAGTTGGCTGGGCCCGGGTTTGAGCCGCCGGGTGGTTAGATGTGTCGGGCCAGTCCCCGGCCTTGGGAGTTGCAGATGACGGACGCAATGGCGGGAACCAACGATGCGGCGGGCGTGCAGGTGGCCTGTGCGCAGCCCTCGATCCTGGGCGAAGGCCCCGTTTGGGACCACCGCAGCAATCTTCTGCACTGGGTGGATATCCGCGCGCCCGCAATCCTGACACTTGATCCGGCCACTGGCATGACAATCCGTCGACCAATGCTTGAAGCGGTCGGCTTTGTGGCGTTGACCGACGATCCGAACGTCGTTGTTGCGGGACTGCAAAGTGGGCTCTATCGCGTGGCCCTGCCGACAGGCGCCGCCACCCTGATCACCCATGTCGAAGCCGACAAACCAGGCAATCGAATCAATGATGGCACCGTGGCTCCAGATGGAGCTATCGTATTCGGCACGCTTGACACGGAGCACATCTCCGATGCCGGCACTTATTGGCGCTACCACAAGGGCACGTTGACGCCCCTTGGCGGCCAGATGGTCGTGACCAACGGGCCTGCGATCGCCGCAGACGGGAGCTGGGTTCTGACGGTCGACAGCATCGCTCTCAAAATCTATCGCCAGTCATTTTCTCAGGGCGTGTTTGGTCCGGCGAGCGTGTTCGCCGAGGTGCCGCCTGGACAAGGCGTCCCGGATGGGGTCGCTTTTGACACGCAAGGCTTTGTTTGGGGCGCCCATTACGGCGGTGGCCGCCTGACCCGCTATGCGCCCGATGGGACGATTGAAAGAGTGGTTACGGTGCCAGCCCATCAGGTGACCAAGTGCGCCTTCGGCGGCCCAGACCTGAAGACGCTTTACATCACGACAGCTGCCCACCGACGGCCGTTGGCTGACGAGCCGCTGGCCGGCTGCTTGTTCAAGATGCAGACCGATGTCGCGGGTTTGCCGGCTCATTTTGCCGCACTTTAGGAGTGGTGGCGGGGTTGCGGGCACGGCCTATGCAGCACAGGCCTCTGGACTTTTGATGCCAATCAGGTGTTGTCACGACTGAGGTCATCCTGAGGATTGCTGCGCATGTCGCCTTCGACCCTACCCGTTGCTGTATTTGACGGCCACAACGATGTCCTGTTGCGGCTCTGGCGCCGGGAAGCGCCGGCTGGGTCCATGACCTCGGTCGAGGCGTTCTTGACCGGTGAGGAGCGTGGCCACATCGATTTACCAAAGGCGCAGGCTGGTGGTCTCGCCGGCGGGCTCTTCGCCATCTTCGTGCCCTCCCGGGACGGTCAGAGTCTTGAAGCCGTCAACGCGTCGATGGCGACGGGCGGTTATGAATTGCCGTTGCCACCCCTGGTCGCGCTCGGTGAAGGTCAGGAGGCGACATTCGCAATGGCGGCACTGTTGCTGCGGATTGAGGCTGCGTCACAGGGGCGCGTTAAAATCTGCCGCAGCGTCGCCGATATCCGCTCAGCCAAATCTACCGGCGCTTTGGCGACAGTCCTGCACATCGAAGGCGCTGAGGCGATCGACAAGGATCTCAACGCACTTGACGTGCTGCATCGTGCGGGTCTGCGATCACTCGGGCCGGTCTGGAGCCGTTCCAACATTTTCGCTCACGGCGTGCCATTTCGCTACCCAGCCACCCCTGACATTGGCGATGGCCTGACTGGCGCTGGCCGTGCATTGATCAAGGCCTGCAATGAACTCCGCATTCTGATCGATCTCTCACACTTGAATGAGAAGGGTTTTTGGGACGTCGCTAAGCTGTCCAGCGCGCCACTGGTCGCGACGCATTCCAACGCGCATGCGATTTGTGCCGCGTCACGCAATCTGACCGACAAGCAGCTTGCAGCCATCAAAGCGTCGGACGGTCTTGTTGGCGTCAATTTCGCCACTAGCTTCCTCCGCCCGGACGGCCGCCGCGATGCCAATACACCACTCGATGTTGTGGTTGATCATATCGCATATCTCGTCGAAGCGCTCGGCGAGAACGGTGTCGCGCTCGGCTCCGACTTCGATGGGGCGCAGATCCCGACAGAGATCGGCACCGCCGCCGGATTGCCAAATCTGGTTGCCGCGATGCAAAAGCGTGGCTTCGGCGCGGTTCTGATCGAGAAGATCTGCTTCGAAAACTGGCTGCGGGTGCTGAAAGTAACGTGGAGTCAGTGAGGCCACCCTTAGAAATAGAGGCCACCGTTAGAAATATGGGGTGACTATATCGGGCACGCCGGCGTCTCGCCACGGTTCAATTCAGGGCGCGTACCAACCAGAGCGATAGTGCCGGGAAAGCCACGCACAGCGCCAGGCGAATCATGTCGGCCACCAGGAACGGCAAGACACCGCGATAGGTTGCAGTGATTGGAACGTTCTTTGCCAAAGACGAGATCACAAATACGTTCATGCCGATGGGCGGCGCCGTCAGGCCGATGCCGACGACAATCAGCACCAAGATGCCAAACCAGATGGCGACTTCGTCCGGCGTCATGCCAAAATCAAGCGCTTGGATGATCGGGAAGAAGACCGGCAACGTCAGCAGGATCATGGCGAGTTCGTCCATGACCGCGCCAAGCAGGATATAGAACCCCAACATTGAAATCAAAACGACGTACGGCGAATAGCCGGAACTGCCGATCATTTCGGCGGCCAATGTCGGCAGCCTGGAGAGTGCTAGGAACGCACCAAAGACCTCGGCGCCGAGCAGGATGATGAAGATCATGCCGGCTGTTTCAGCAGTTTGCCGGATCGCAGCGAGAATCTCTTTCACGCCAAGAGTCCGTTGGGCTAAGCCCATCGCCAGCATGGCAACAGCGCCGACGGCCGCCCCTTCGGTGGGCGTAAAGATGCCGCCATAGATACCACCGACCACGACGATGGCAATCGTGATGGCCGGCATGATGGCTTTCTCGACCAACATAATCGGCAACAGCATGACACCGAGAATGAGTGCATTGTCGCCCTCGACCACGCCACGCCACCACTGCACCGCAACCACTGCAACGAGAGTCAAGCCAAACAGCAGTTGCAAGATCGAGCGTGGTG
This sequence comes from Hyphomicrobiaceae bacterium, assembly GCA_043719045.1. GTDB lineage: Bacteria > Pseudomonadota > Alphaproteobacteria > Rhizobiales > Hyphomicrobiaceae > JABFRJ01. The sequence continues at coordinate 10,519 of JAYSUN010000342.1, forward strand.
CAGGTTCGGCAACGACCTGAATTGCCTCGGGCGCGAGTGCCGGATTGCGACGCACGACAATGGCGATTGTGATGCAATAGAATACTGCCGCCAGCAAACCAGGGATCAGGGCCGCTTGAAACAGCTTGGCGATGTTCTGCTCGGTGGTGATAGCGTAGACCACCAGGATCACGGACGGCGGAATGAGGATGCCGAGTGTGCCGCCAACCGCAATGGTCCCAGTCGAGAAACCACCGTCGTACTTGTATTTGTTGAGTTCTGGCAACGCTGCGCGTCCGAACGTGGCGGTCGTTGCAACTGACGAACCACAGATGGCTCCGAATGCCGTGCACGCACCAATGACGGCCATGGCAAGTCCACCGCGATAGCGCCCCAGTGCACGCTCGGCGGACTTGAATAATGCCGACGCAATCCCGGCGCGTTCGGCCAGTGCCCCCATCAGAATGAACAATGGAATGACCGACAGCGTGTAGTTGGCGAATTGATGGTAGGGGTTGGTTTTCATGTAGCCGAAGAGGGCCGCCGGGCTCGAGAGATAAGCATAACCGACGGCGCCGGTGAGGAACATCGCAAAGCCAATGGGTGCCCGCAGCATCATCAAGACAAGCATGACCGCAAAGCCCAGCAGGGCAACTGACATGCCACTCATGATGTGATCCGTTCCGGCTTGGCGGTGATCAAGTGCACTGCGGTGACGATGGCGGTCAGTGCGAGGATGCCGCAAAGAAGCGTCGTTAACATAATGCTCGGCCAGATCACGAGCTGACGTTGCATGGTTGTCTCGCCGCTCTTCAGTGCGTCGAGGCTACCGTTGATCAGACAATAGGCACAAAAGCCCATCAACCCGGCGTAGGCGAGATCCCAAAAAGCGTCGAGAAAATTGCGGGCGCGCTCGGGCAACCAACTGGTGAAGGTGTCGACCATGATGTTGCCACGCCGCGCCTGCGTGTAGGGCAGATACGCAAAGACGGCAATTGCGGTTGCCATCTTCACGTACTCGAAATCGCCATCGATCGGCGCATTGAACAACCAGCGCATGACGACGCTGGTGGTGGCGAGCAAAGCCACGGCAAGGGCCAGGCACCCGCCCAGAACGGCAATCCAACCCGTGACACGTTCAATCCAGGATGTTGGCAGCCCCGGCTGTCCCCCGGCCACGACCGGCAAGTCAGGCGTACTCATGAGACATCCTCCCCAGAATCGCGTCACGTCGCAGAAACCGACCGACGTATGCCGTCGGGCAAGTCGACGCGCGTCGCTTCTCCTATCACTGTCTGGGCGGCTTCAAAGCCACTCAGGCTGGATTGTGTCTCGGACTCCACTCGTACGCGAAAACCAGCATCTTCGCGCCGTTGAGATCCTTGGCCTTCACCGCATCGCTTCGAGCAGAATAGACGGGAACGTTGGCGGCAATCCAGCGCTTCTTTCGAGCATCCTTCAGTTGCTGGTTATTGCTGACCTCGGGTGCTCCTCGGTGATGGGGCGGCCGACCCCGGTCTGGTGCTCGCAATGCGCTCAGACAGCGCCATTCTGTGCAAATGATTAGTATGGTTATCAATAGCAAGATCATCATGATCGTACTTGCGATCGCGGCGCCCGCCGCTATGATTCAGTCAGGTTTGAGCGCGGTGGGAGCGTTCGGCTGGCATGTTCAGGCGGCTTGGAGACAGTAGTGATGGCCCAGTCAACCGAGAGCCACAAGGCGACCGCGCAGGCTCAGGTTCCGTTGGAGATATTTGACATGCCGGGGCATCTCTTGCGTCGCATGCATCAGGCGTCGGTGGCGATTTTTGATACCGAAATCAAGACGGCCGGTTTTGATCTCACGCCGATTCAATACGCAGCCTTGACGACAATCGATGCCTTGCCCGGGCTCGATCAGGCGACATTGGCGAGCTGGATTGCTTATGATCGGGTGACCATTGGCGGCGTTATTGACCGGCTGGAAGCCAAGGGTTTTGTGCGTCGTGAAATTGCCAAGGGTGACCGCCGTTCCAGGCGGCTGCATCTGCAGCCGGCAGGGTTGAAGGTGCTCGCGATGACGACACCGATCGTCCGGCGGGTTCAAAGTGCAATGTTGGCGGGCCTATCTGACAAAGACCAAGCATCGCTGTTGCGGCTGTTACGCAAAGCGCTCGCTACGGTCGGCGATCAGACGCGGGCCTCCTTGAAGGTGAAGGCAGCGCAATGAAAGCCACGAGTGTGGCGTCGCGTCTTGGTTGATCGGTGTTCCGGCGCGACAGGTATCAACCAAGGCGCGATCAACGCCACACTCAGCCCATGATTTTGCTCGTGGCCCTCATGTCGCGCCAAAATTGAAAGACGTCGCGGCCATTCA
>JAYSUN010000343.1:0-4347 GCA_043719045.1 Hyphomicrobiaceae bacterium
GCGGGTTGGCATGACTGCGTATCGCAAGCGCCAGATCGGTGAACTTTCGGGTGGGCAGAAGAAGCGCGTATTTCTCGCTCGCGCGCTGGCCCAGGAAGGGCTTGTGATGCTTCTCGACGAGCCATTCACCGGCGTTGACGTCAAAACTGAGGCAGCAATTGTGGATCTGATGCGCGAACTGAAGGCACAAGGACATCTCATGCTGGTATCGACACACAATCTGGGTAGCGTTCCGGATTTTTGCGATCAGGTCGTTCTCGTTCTCGGGACCGTGCTTGCGGCTGGTCCAACGGGGACGACGTTCACTCAAGCCAACCTGGAGCGCGCGTTTGGTGGTGTCCTGCGCCATTTCAGGCTTGATGGCACGGCACTGCACGATGACGATGATCGGCGCAGCGTGACCGTATTGACCGACGACGAACGGCCGGTGGTTTTCTACGGCGAGCGCCGAACCTCGGACAGCCCTGTCCTGCGAAAAGTCGAAGGACAGACTTCGTGATCGATTTACTGGCTCCCTTTGAATACAACTACATGGTGAAGGCCATCTGGGTGTCGGCGCTGGTCGGCGGCACGTGTGCGTTTCTATCGGTTTTCCTGATGCTGAAGGGCTGGTCGCTGATGGGTGATGCGTTGGCACACGCAATCGTGCCAGGCGTCGCTGGTGCCTATCTGCTCAAGCTGCCTTACGCGGCGGGCGCATTTTTTGCGGGCTTGCTGGCGGCTCTCGGCATGGCTCTCGTTCGAGGTCAGACGAAATTGCGTGAGGACGCAATCATCGGTTTGGTCTTTACTGCTTTTTTTGCGCTCGGCCTGCTGATGGTTTCGATCAACCCGACGTCCGTCAACGTTCAATCAATTGTGCTCGGAAACATTCTCGGAATATCTGACGAGGACGCTTTTCAAGTTGTCGTCATCAGTGCAATCACTCTCGGTCTGCTCCTGCTGAAATGGCGCGACATGATGGTCACGTTTTTCGATGAAGGTCATGCCCGTTCGGTAGGGCTGAACCCGTTTTGGCTCAAGGTGCTGTTCTTTACCTTGCTGTCAGCGGCAACGGTTGCAGCGCTGCAAACCGTCGGCGCCTGTCTGGTGATTGCGATGGTGGTTACGCCGGGCGCAACCGCCTACTTACTGAGCGACCGTTTCCCGCATCTGTTGATGATTTCTGTCGCTGTCGGCAGTGTGACTTCTGGCATCGGCGCTTACATCAGTTACTTCCTGGATGGCGCCACGGGCGGCGTCATCGTCACGCTGCAGACCTTGATCTTTCTGGTGGCTTTCATTTTTGCGCCAAAGCACGGCCGCCTCGCGGCACGGCGGCGAGCCAGATCAACGGAGGCGCCGCTTTGACTTCAATCCTGGAAATTGTCACGATTCCGCTCCGCTATGAATTCATGCAGCGAGCACTGATCGTCGCCGTGTTGGTCGGTACGGTGTGTGCGGTCCTCTCCTGCTACCTCGTGTTAAAGGGGTGGTCGCTCATGGGCGATGCCATTTCTCATGCGGTACTGCCAGGCATCGTTGTCGCCTTTATGCTCGGAATTCCGCTGGCAATCGGGGCGTTTGCGGCAGGGCTAAGTTGTGCCGTCGCAACCGGTTACTTGAAAGAGAACAGCCGCATCAAAGAGGATACGGTGATGGGCATCGTGTTTTCAGGCATGTTTGGTTTCGGCCTGGTGCTGTTTACCAAAGTCGAGACGGATCAACACCTCAACCACATCCTGTTCGGTAACATGCTCGGCGTGACAGCGCGCGATATCTTGGAGACAGCGCTGGTTGGCGGCGGTGTGCTGTTGGCGGTTCTCCTCAAACGCCGCGACTTTCTATTGTACTGTTTTGATCCGCAGCACGCACGTGCGATCGGCTTGCCGGTCCGCGAGTTACACTATGGCCTGCTGATTCTCCTTTCGTTGACGATCGTTGCGTCACTGAAGGCCGTCGGCATCATTCTGGTCGTTGCGATGCTGATCGCCCCGGGTGCAATTGCGTACCTGCTGAGCAATCGTTTTGAGCACATGCTGCTGATCGCCGTCGCCGCAGCCGTTGGATCCTGCGTTGTCGGCACAATCGTGAGCTTTCATATCGACGGTTCGACCGGTCCGTGCATCGTGTTGACTCAGATGGCTGTGTTCGTGGCGGCGCTTGTATTCACGCAGCTTAAGGCCGCCCCGCACCGCGTGTGAGTGAGGCACAGTTCGTCTTTTCTCGAACGGAGCATGCGCCGCACATGTCCTGCCGGAAGCCACCGTCGGTTACGGACATCGCCAACGACATGGCAGCCAGCGACACGAGCTGTTCATCGCGATGGCACTGAGACGTTATACCAATTCGCACAAACACTGACTTGTGCGGCTTGGTATCCGCGCGCGGGGCTGGCCGGGTGGCCGCGCGCCACGTCAAGAGCATACCAGCCCGCAGTCCCCAAGAGGAAAGAGTCAACTTTTCTGCGGGCTGGTGTCAGCGTTGCGCTTGCACTTTGCGTGCGCTGCGGGGCACGAAACCTTCGTCCTCGAGGGCAACGACACAATCCCGCGACAGCATGCGGAATTTGGCTTCCATGCAGTAGCGCATCTCGGCCGAGCCGAGTGCGTGTTCAGAGCAATGGCGCATGACGTCGGGGGTGCACTTTTCGCGCAGATACTCGGAGTAAACGCTACTCTGCTGAGCCGATGCGGCCGCAATGAAACAAGTGAGGGTAGCTACAAAAACGCTGGTCAGTGCGACTTGAGTGAGCATGTCGATCCCCTTGGTGCCAAACGCAATCGGGGAGCCAGCGGAACGACGGGATTACTTGTCCTCGGCGTATGGATTGTCCCCCTTTCTCAGATTGAAACGAATCGGTGTGCCCGGCAATCCAAAAGCCACACGCAGGCTGTTAGTTAAATATTGGATGTAGGATTTCGGCAACCCAGAAGGCTGGGAGCAGAACGCAACGAAGGTCGGCGGGCGTGCAGATGGTTGAGTCATGTAGCGCAGTTTGATGCGGCGACCGCTGGTGGCGGGTGGCGAATGCCGTTGCAGCGCTTCGCCAAGCCAACGGTTCAGCTTGTTGGTGCTGACGCGCATGTTCCAGACTGCGTAGGCATCCAGCACAGCCTTTTGCAATTTATCGACGCCTTTGCCTGAGGTGGCCGACATCGTGATCATGGTCACGCCCGGCACCTGTGCCATGGTCGTTGTGACGGTCTCGCGCAGATCGGCGAGCAACTTGTTCTTGTCCTCGACCAGATCCCATTTGTTGACGGCCAGAACCAGCGCGCGACCTTCATCGATGACCATGCTGGCGATGATCATGTCCTGTTGTTCAAACGGTCGCTCGGCATCGATCAGCACGACCACGACCTCGGCAAACCGGATCGCACGCACTGCGTCGCTCGCCGCGAGTTTTTCGGCCTTGTCGTCGATGCGGGCTTTGCGGCGCAGACCGGCAGTGTCGAACAGACGGATCGGTTGGCCGTTCCAGTCGATATCGGTCGAGACGGAGTCGCGCGTCAACCCGGGCTCCGGACCGGTGATCATGCGTTCTTCACCAATCAAGGCGTTGACCAGTGTCGACTTGCCGGCATTCGGGCGACCGACGATGGCGACGCGGATCGGGCGCAGCTTTGGCTCGGCCTCGATCTCCGGCGGCGCGTCCAACTCGTCACCATCGCGGCGTTTTCTGGATTTGGTTTTGAGCTTTGGCGCAGGCTTCAGTCCGAGTGCCGAAAGAGCATCGGTGGCAAGTTCACCGAGACCTTCGCCATGTTCGGCTGAAATGGCGACGGGATCTCCGAGGCCCAATTGGAATGCATCATAGTAGCCGCCAGCCCCGGCGCGGCCCTCACTCTTGTTGGCCACGAGGACGACGGGCTTGCCGGATCGCCGGACAATGTGGCTGAAGGCTTCGTCAGCGCCGGTGATGCCGTCACGGGCGTCGATCACAAACAGAACGAGGTCGGCCATGGCGATGGCGGCTTCGCTTTGCTCGCGCATTCGGGCAGCGATACTGTCGCGCTTGGCCTCTTCGAGACCCGCAGTATCGATCAGCTTGACGACGTGTCCGAACAGCACGGCTTCGCCTTCACGCCGGTCGCGAGTGAGACCCGGAATGTCCGAAACCAGCGCGTCGCGCGTGCCGGTCAAGCGGTTGTAGAGGGTCGATTTGCCAACGTTCGGGCGGCCGACAATGGCAATCAAGGGAGGTGAGGACACGGTAGCGGGACCAATCTGTAAGTCAGGAAAACGGCTTATGGCGCAAATCCGCACGACTGGGAATGCGGCGCGCTCTTTTGATTGCGCCGACCGACACCGCTGCGCGGAGCCGGCCGCTCGGCGCGGTTCTGGGCACGCGCCAACCGGCCGGCG
>JAYSUN010000344.1:0-4344 GCA_043719045.1 Hyphomicrobiaceae bacterium
CGGCTACGATCCAGCCCCCGCCTCAATCGCTGCCAAACGCGCCACTGACTTCGCAGCCGGCTTCCCCCAATTCCTGCAATTCTGCCGCTCCATCGCCGATGCCACCAAATTCAACCCCAACCACGACGGCCTCGGCCGCTTCACCTCCGGAGGCGACGGCGGTGAAGACGACGCCCCCAACCCCGATCCAGACCTTCACCTGACAGCCGGTAAGCCCGGCAAACCACCACCCCAACCGCCAACTCCAGCCAAGCCTGCACCACCGCCGAAGGTAGACCACGGCGTGACTCCAGGAGGGCGCAGGTATAGTGAGCACGGCCGCCAACAAACCTCGTCGCGCGACTTCACAGATCAACGCATCGATGCAATTATCGACAATAATGCAGCAACCCGCATTGGTAAAGTCGACCTACAAGGTCGAAAAACGTGGGAATACCGTGATGCAAGAGGCAACACGGTTGTTACGAATGAACATGGCGGAATTGTAACCGTTTTCTCCAATGTCCCAGGTAGTCGCTACATCGAGAAATAATATGAAACCGATCATGACGCCAGATATCGCTCAGGCGATTGCCATTGAACTTGATTTTACTCTAGCGGAAGGCTGGACATATGAGCAGCTACAGGACCACTTTGTTGTTCGGGCACCAGACGTGGAGCAAGTTAAAGACGCCGCATTTCTGTTGGAAGTCGAGCGCATAGCGGAGTTCGTCTCGTATGCGCCAAAGTCTCGCCCCGTACCGATTAAATCGGGCGAATTGATTCTTGAGTCGAGTATGAGTTCAGGCAACGGGTTCACTATTCGATTCTTGCGAAAGGCGACCTGAGATCAATTGGTGCAACGCCAGCCGTCCCCTTTGGGTGGCTCCACTGTCTGCAAGCATGTCGCTCTCGCCCAAGGATATGGACTTCCTCGAAGCCAAACATGGTGCCGCACGTGAAATCGCCCTCGCCCAACGCGCGGGGCTGGCCGGTGGCCGCGCAACATAAAGCGGCGTGCCACCGCAACTGCTCGGCATTCCCGGCGACAGCACGTACTCAAACTATCAGGAGGCCAATCGTGCGCCCTACGCTTTGTCGCTCTCGCGACGGGGCTGGCGCCACACCGTCATCCCCCTGGTCAACCGCATCACCGCAGCCCTCACCGCTTGGGCATCGCCCACCCGATCAGCCCCTCACTGACTATCCGACCCGACTACGATCAGGTCAGTATGCTCGCGCGTCTCCGACACGACGCCCTCACCCCTGAACGCGATGACCTGCCGCGCGTCCGGCCGGCGCGCCACCGGCGTGTCGGACGCGCCAAGTAAAAATGAGCCTACCCCACCTGCTCCACAGGACGACCTCCCCATGCCCACACACCTCCGCTCCCCCTACGGCACTGCCTTCAATATCAAAGCCATTGACGACGCAGGCACATTCGAGGGCTACGCGTCACTTTTTAATCGCGAGGATCTCGGCCACGACGTCATCCTGCCAGGCGCGTTCACCGATAGCCTGAGAAAACGTTCTGCCAGCGGCATCAAGCTTCTGTTCCATCACGATCCGGCCCAACCGATCGGCGTCTGGGACACCCTTAAAGAAGACGCCAAAGGCCTTTATGCCCGCGGCCGCCTGTTGCCAGGTGTGGCCCGTGCCCGCGAAGTTCTTGAGCTGATGAAAGCCGGCGCGCTCGATGGCCTGTCGATCGGCTTCAAAACGCTGTCAGCTCGCCGCGATACCAGAACCGGCATTCGCCGAATCGCCAAGGTTGATCTCTGGGAAATTTCAGTCGTGACTTTCCCGATGCTACCCGAAGCGCGGATCGCCAAAGTGAAATCCCGCGCCAAAATCCTGGGCACACCCTCAGCGGTCGAGTTCGAACTCTGGCTGACGCGCGACGCCGGCTTTACCTCCAGCGAAGCTCGCGCCTTTCTCGCTCACGGCCTCAAGGGACTCCACGCCTTGGCTGCTGCGCGCACGCCGACCGACAAACTGCGCTCCACCATTCGCGCTGCAACGGAATTGCTCCGCGCATAACCAAACCGGCAACCGGCAACGAGGCGCAAGCGCCGGACGTTCCACTGGCTGCCGTTTAGCGACTGCCACCCCGCACTTAACCCACCACGGAACCATCATGCTCGAGACCAAATCTCCCGACAATCTGACGCGCGACTTCGATACCTTCATGCGCGCGTTTGACGCCTACAAAGACGAAAATGATCGTCGCCTCGGTGATATGGAGCGCCGCTCCGTTGACCCACTGACGACCGATAAACTGGCCCGCATCGACCGCACGCTTGACGAACTGGCCGTCAAAATGCAGCGACCGCATTTGACTTCAAACGCATCCGCACTCGCAGCCCCCTCCATCGGCGCACACAAATCCGCCTTTGATGCCTACGTCCGCAAAGGTGACGCAGCGGCGCTGCAGTCCATCGAGTTGAAAGCGCTGAGTACCACCTCCGGTCCGGACGGTGGTTACACGGTGCCCGTGGAAATCGAGGCCCGCATCAATGCAAGCCTCCGCGCCATCTCACCGATTCGCTCGATCGCAGGTATCCGCCAAGTCTCGGGAACCGTCTACAAGAAGCCCTTCGCCACCAACGGATTCAACACGGGTTGGGTTGGTGAAACCGCGACCCGGCCCGAAACATCGACACCGACACTCGCCGAATTGGCCTTTCCAACTATGGAACTCTACGCCATGCCGGCTGCTTCACCGGTCTTGCTCGAGGACAGTGCCGTTGATATCGAGCAGTGGATCGCCGACGAAGTGAATACTGTCTTTGCCCAACAGGAAGGCCAAGCCTTCATCACTGGCAACGGCGTCAACAAACCCAAAGGCTTCCTCGACTATCCAAAAATCGCCAATGCCAGCTGGTCACACGGCAACACAGGCTTTCTGACCACTGGTCTTGCTGGCGCCTTTCCGGCAGCGAACCCCAGCGACAAGTTGATCGATCTGGTTTACTCAGTGAACGCTGGATATCGTGCGGGCGGTTCGTTCGTCATGAGCCGCGCGACGCAATCGGCTGTCCGCAAGCTGAAGGACGGCCAGGGCGCCTACCTCTGGCAACCATCTGCACAAGCTGGCCAACCATCAACCTTGATGGGTTTCCCCGTCGTCGAGGCCGAGGACATGCCGGACATCACCACCGACAGCTACTCGATCGCCTTTGGTGACTTCAAACGCGGCTACCTGATTGTCGATCGCGTCGGCATTCGCGTGTTGCGCGATCCGTATTCCTCGAAGCCCTACGTGCTTTTCTACACCACCAAACGAGTCGGCGGAGGCATCCAGGACTTCGCTGCCATCAAGCTGTTGAAGTTCGGCGTCTGAGCCCGCCCCTTCCTTCTCCCTCGGCCTTTGTCGGGGGAGAAGGTGGCCTGAAAGGCCGGAGAAGGGGCCGCGGCAGGCTCGCGTTGAGTTCACCTCACAGCCTCCACACCGACCGGCCCGCGATCGCCCTTTTCCACCTACGCCCCTGCAGCCTGATCATCGGGTTTTCCCACCATGTCACTCGTTCTCAAAACACCTCCCGCTCTCGAGCCGATCACTCTTGTGGAGGCAAAAACCCATCTTCGCCTCGACGTCACAGCCGAAGATGCGTACGTGGCGGCTCTGATCACAACCGCGCGATTACAAGTCGAGAGCGCATTGTCGATCGCTTTGTTGCATCAGACCTGGTCGTACCTTCTCGATGCGTGGCCGCAATCACCAATTATCCCGCTGCCGCTTTCACCGATCGCCCAACTCGTCAGCATCAAAAGCTACGATGCCAATGATTCGCCGACGACACATGCGCCTGGTAACTTCCAACTCGACGGCACCGCGTCGCCGCCCCGGCTCTTGCAGAAGGCCATACCAGTTACAACTGCTCTTCGCGCCATGAATGCCATCGAGATCAGCTTTGTGGCCGGCTTTGGCGCGACCCCCGCGGCGGTACCTGCACCAATCCGACATGCACTGTTGATGCTTGTCGCTCATTGGTACGAAAACCGTGATGTCGTCGACATCGAACAGACATCAGCCAAGATCCCGAATCCGATATCGACGCTCCTGATGCCCTGGCGGCAATCACGCCTCGTCTGAACAACGCCTCATGAATTCTTTGTTATTGGTGCACCATGCGCGAACTTTCCATCGGCCCGCTCCGCTCCCGAATCAGCCTTGAAGCCGCGGTTGCCATCCCAGATGGCGCCGGTGGCGAAACCGTCATCTGGCAAAATATCGCCACTGTCTGGGCCAAACTCAGCGCGCGATCGGGCCGCGAACGACTTGAGGCGCAAGGCACGAAAAGTGCCGTTAAATATACAGTTCTTGTGCACCCGCACCCTGAGATCCTGCCGTCCCGCAGGTTT
>JAYSUN010000345.1:0-4330 GCA_043719045.1 Hyphomicrobiaceae bacterium
GACCGCACCGCTCAGTCCGTTGACGAGGAGGCCGGCATCTTGCTCAGGCAGGTCGAAAAGCTCAGTGTACTGACTATATATCATTGCGCGATCCCTCAACTGGCAAAGTGTGGGATAAGGTCGTCGAACGCGAGTTCAGCTAGAAACCCGAGCGTGTACGCGCCGGCCTGTGGAAAGACGAATTCGTCTCCGATGGCAAACTCAGGGGTCGGCACGTCCAGCCACAGGCTATCTCCTTCGGCCGGCCAGATTCCGCCAACGCGGAAATTAGCCTCTTTCCGCTTCACCACCCGATACCGGTGCTCCCATGTTTCACCCGGACGCCGGTGAACGATAAATTTGTCGGCATTGCAGGGGCCGTGAACCACATATGCCGAACTGTTGATAGTAAGTTCGTGCTCATGGGGACGCACATCGACTACTTCCGTGACCAACTCGGCCGCATCGCCGACCAGTGCCCGTCCCGGCTCAATGATAACCTCGGCACGAAGCCGTTTCGCCAAGCTATCGATCCCTGCCAATCGGCGCTCAATTTCAGCCTCATTCTGACCGATACAAGGGAAGCCGCCTCCGAAGTTCAGGATGGCATCTGACAATCCGTGCCGTGCTAAGTCTTTCGCCGCTAGGTGCATGCGCTCAAGCGCGAGATCGGCCTCGCGTCCGGTGATGTTGCTTCCAGAGTGAAGATGAAGACCGGCAATGCGAACAGACGAGAGATCGCCGGCATGGTCCAATGACCTGCGAGCGTCCTCAAGGCTCATCCCAAGGCGTCGGTTTGCGGTAGCTTTGAGGCGTAGAAGCACGTCTATCTTCGTTTCGTGCCGCGCTGCCACTGCATTGACCCGGGCAAGGTCTGTCATCGATTCGCAGCTGATAAAAGTCCACCAATTGTGCCGAATGCCCTGCGCAATCAGCGAATTACATTTGACCGGTCCGCTTAAAATCAGACGTGAGCCCGGCGACGCCTGAGCGACTTCAACGGTTCGCGGGCTCATCACTTCAAGACCGAAGCCTAGACCGCCCAGGCATTCTACGATAGCATGCGCTGGCGCGACCTTGATAGGGAAATAGGACTCATATCTACAGGACACTAGCGTACGTTCGCATATTGCACGGAATGCGTGCACGTTCTCACCCAAACGGTTCAGCGAGAATGTTAAGCGGGGGCTGTAGGAGATTGCGTTGCCGTCCACGCTGCCTGTGCTCCATCGGTCAAGGATCGATTTTCATAATAGCATTTGTCAAAAAGTGGGTTCTTGCGCCCGATGAACCCGGTCATGGCAAAGGCTGAAGCCGGGCATCCGCCCGCTTTGCAGACGAAGCGAGCCTCGCACTCGTTGCACCCCGGAATGCGATCTAAGTGCATGCTATAATCGAACGCCGTGCGATCGATCTTACCTTGGACAATCTCTGTTAGCGAGTTTGAATGCGCACTGCCGATACGGTGCTCCTTCTCACGAAGCAACAAGCATGGAGTCACCATGCCATCAGCAAGAACCGCCAGGATTTTCTGCCCGCATTCGTGATGCGATGTCAGGTAGCCGTGGAGGTCTACTGCCGCATAGTCGCCCGATTCCCTTTTTTCCAGTTTAGATGGGCTTTTGGACTTGTCCGTTCCACACTCGTTGCAGGATTGGCATACGGATATCACGCGCGCCATCGAGTCTGGGACCAAAGCACTCTTGTTGTCTCGAGCGAATCCCACCAAAAAGACGGGGCTGAATTCGATGCTGACGCCAAGTTCCTGAACGAATGCAGTTATCCGCTCTACATCGCCTTCGTTTATCGCAGTAATTGTCGATCCGACCTGAACACGCACACCGTTGGCAACAAATGTCTTTATTGCGTCAACTGCCCGCTCGAAGGATCCCATCAATCCCGTCATCCGGTCATGGCTACTTTCCCAGCCAAGTAATGGGATTTTTGCAACTACATCGAACCGTCTAAACAAATCAATATACTTAAAGATTTTCTTGTAAGACCCGTTTGTCAGGACTGAGAGGGAAAAAGACTTTGCTGCGAAATAGGAGATGATCTCCTCAAACGCGGGGTGAAGCGTTGGCTCCCCACCACTGATCACGACCTGTCGCACACCCAGTTCGCAAAGTTCATCCGCATATGCTTTCAACCGATCGACCGGCACATGCGGGCTGCGGTTCAGGTCTTCGCCAAGAAAGCAATGCAAGCATTGCTGATTGCACTTTGATGTAATCTCGACCCAGGCGAAGCGAGGAGGCCGCAACGGACGTATCACGTCCGCGAGTTCGGTTCGGGTCGTGTGGCTCGCGGAGTCGCGCAGTGCGATCAGACCTCTTCGCGCTGCTTCAACGATGAAAGCTTGCTCGCTCGCCGACCTATCCTGCAACGGCCGAAGTCCGTCGCAGGACTTTAGGACGCGCCCGGCGTCCAATGTCACGCGGTGGAATTCCCCCGAGTCGAGGTCATAAACCCCGGCTGCCGATGGACCCGGCACGATAACGATGTGAGGGCCGAGAGCCGGGAATGTCCCGGCCACCAAGCTCAATCGACTTCGCCTTCTTCTTCATCTTCTTCCTCGTCGCCGGCCACGGGGCCAAAAGCAGCGCGTTCGGCGACTGCACACATCTTGTTCGGCGTCTGTACCGCAAGAAACGCCAAGACCTGCCCAGCCTCAGCCCCATCAATAACACCGCCGTGCCGAGCGACCCGTCCGGTTGAAACATGCTCCATCAAACAACTCCTTTCGCAAATATTTGAGAGTTTTCACGACAATCGCGTTCGGATACATGCGTCGGCCGCAGTCCCGCGCTGAAGTTCATGCCGACATCCTTTAGCTTATAGGGCCGATTCGACACATAAAGCGTGGGCGAATCAGACAACAGTGCGCGGCTCGTCAGTTCATGCGATCCAGCCCTGTTCTCCCCGTTGTCGCCCCAATATCCCATGACAGCAACCTGACGATAATCCTCCCATTCTGATGGGAGATTAAAAATGCGGAGTTCGACGAGGTGCCGAACCAGCAATTCCGCGAACAACGGTTCGTTCATCATGCGTTGAGGCAACAGCCAAACACAGAAAGTCTGCGGCCGAGGCACCTGATTGACCGCTGCCCACAATATGTGGGACTCCATAGAACCGCTTTCATCAGCTAGATCAAATGGCGGGTTGAAAAACCAGACGGTTGGGCCGCTTCCGATCACATGCTGAGCCGGGGCGCAGATGGACGCACGGTCGTATCTAAGGCATAGGAAATGTCGATCTCGATGCGGCTCAACAAGAACAGGTCGTAAGCCCCATGCTTGAGCCAATGAATTGGCTGCAAAGCCATCGCCCGCGCAATTGTCGAAGAGCGTTCCGGGATAATCAGTCCGAGATACCCAAGTCTTGAGGATTTGGAAGAGAGCTTCCGGACACGGCGAGTAGCCGTCGGTAGCATCATCCAGCATGGCCGAGGTTAGTTCAACATCTCGGCCATACCTCATTTTCCGTCACCCTACGAGTGCGGCTTGGCTCGAAACGAGTTTTTGATCGACATAGACATCAGTAAACGAAAATCGGTGGCTCGCTATATCAGACTCAAGAACAACCTGACCCGTAACAACCGTCGTATTACCATGCAGCCTTATATCAATATCGTCGAAGCTTCCGGCCACATAATCAGTGGATGTAAGGTTATCGATCTCTTCCAACTTCGAGACTCGAGACCCATCAGGATTGATCCCGACATAGTCTTCCGAGATGATCCGCTCTAATGTAACTTTGTCTTTTTTGATCTGCGCATCGAGAAGAGCATGCTCCACATCCTTCACGAAAGCGGTACGATCTGCATCAGGCATTTGAATTCTCCTATCTGCGCCATATCAAGTTGTCATACCGCCAAGCAAAACGCAACAGCATATGGCTTGGTATCGTCATGCTGCCTTCTTGGGGACTCAGGCATGCTACCTTCTTTGGCCAGCCCATCGAATCGAGCGATAAATCGCAGAAATCCGGCATTTCATTGTTTTTTTCCGTCGTCAGAACATTTTGCTGGCATATCTTCGTGTGCCTCGCGTCATACGCAATGCCATGAGTACATAGCAGGTTCTGACAGTCGCGACTTTCGATGGATCGTCCGCTCCCCACAACAAAGGGGCCCTTCATGCCGCCGATCCACGGTCTTGATTCCGGTCGATCGGGCCTCAGTCGTGGCAAGTGAACGAATGGCCAGTTTCGAAGGGTGATTTCACGACCTGGAGCGGCAGCAAAGTTAGCGGTTCCGGAAAGTCCGCTTTTGGGCCGAATATCGCCATAGCTGCCATTCGAGCCTAACTGCCTTGAATCGCAGGCTCCGGTTGCATGGGGTTGACCT
>JAYSUN010000346.1:0-4324 GCA_043719045.1 Hyphomicrobiaceae bacterium
TTGATGATCTTGAAGTAGCCGCCGCCGGCCAGCTTCTTGTACTTGACCAGTGCGAAATCGGGCTCGATGCCGGTCGTATCGCAATCCATGACCAGGCCAATCGTGCCGGTCGGCGCAATCACGGTCGACTGAGCATTGCGGAAACCATGCTGTTGTCCCAGCGCAATCGCATTGTCCCAGGCGCGGCGGGCGGCGGCCAGCAGGTTCTTGTCGGCAATCGAGTCGGCATCGAGCGGCACCGGCGTCACCGCCAACTTTTCATAGCCGGTGATTTCGCCATACGCCGCGCGGCGGTGATTGCGGATCACGCGCAGCATGTCGGCCGCGTTGTCCTCATAGCCCGCGAAGGGCCCGAGTTCGCGGGCCATTTCAGCAGAGGTGGTGTA
The DNA here is from genome assembly GCA_043719045.1 of Hyphomicrobiaceae bacterium. GTDB lineage: Bacteria > Pseudomonadota > Alphaproteobacteria > Rhizobiales > Hyphomicrobiaceae > JABFRJ01. Next base: position 387 of record JAYSUN010000346.1, read on the forward strand.
TGCGACGCCGGTCATGATTGCCGAGATCGCGCCGCAGATGGCACGGCCATCTTTGCTGTCATAGCCGATACCCGAGGCCATCAGCAGGCCGCCGATATTGGCGAAGCCGAGGCCGGTCGTGCGGTAGCGATAGCTCAGTTCGGCGATTTGACGGGATGGGAATTGCGCCATCATCACGGAGATTTCGAGGGTGATCTGCCACAAGCGGCAGACGTGCTCAAAGCCCGCGATGTCAAACGCTGCAGCCGCTGTCTGTCCTGATGTCTTGACCCCCTTGCCGCGGAACAGCATCAGGTTGATCGATGCCAGATTGCAGGCGGTATCATCAAGGAACATATACTCCGAGCACGGGTTCGATGCGCGGATCGGGCCGGATTTCGGGCACGTGTGCCAATCGTTGATGGTGGTGTGGAACTGGATGCCCGGGTCAGCCGAAGCCCAGGCTGCGTGGCCGATTTTTTCCCACAAATCGCGGGCTTTCAGCGTCTTGACCGTGCGCCCGTCGAGACGCGCGGTGAGGTTCCAATCAGTGTCATCTTCGACCGCCTTCAGGAACTCATCGGTGACCCGCACGGAGTTGTTCGAGTTCTGTCCGGACACGGTCAGATAGGCTTCGCTGTCCCAATCGGTATCATAGGTCGAGAAGTCGATATCGGTGTAGCCCTGCTTGGCGAATTGAATGACACGGCGGGCATAATTTTCGGGCACGAGATCACGCTTGGCGTCCTTGATCGCCTGCTTCAACTTCGGGTTCTTCAAAGGGTCGAAGCAATCATCGCCGTCGGCCTCGCAATTGACACAGGCCTTCATGATCGCCTTCAGGCGCTTGTGGCAGATCTTCGAGCCGGTCACGAGCGCTGCGACCTTCTGCTCTTCTTTCACTTTCCAATCGATGTAAGCCTCGACATCCGGATGATCGACGTCAACCACCACCATCTTGGCCGCACGGCGCGTGGTGCCGCCACTCTTGATAGCGCCGGCTGCACGGTCGCCAATTTTCAGAAAGCTCATCAAGCCCGACGACTTGCCGCCGCCCGATAGCTTCTCGTTTTCCGAGCGCAGCGACGAAAAATTCGACCCGGTGCCGGAGCCGTACTTGAACAAACGGGCTTCCCGTACCCACAAGTCCATGATGCCGTTTTCGCCGACGAGATCATCATCGACGGACTGAATGAAACAGGCATGCGGCTGCGGGTGCTCGTATGCCGACTGCGATTTGGTCAACTGCCCCGTGCGATAATCAACGTACGAGTGACCCTGACCAGGACCGTCGATGCCGTAGGCCCAGTGCAAACCGGTGTTGAACCATTGCGGCGAATTCGGTGCGCCCATCTGCATGGCGAGCATATAGCGATGCTCATCGAAGAACGCGCGGGCATCGTCTTCGGTGGTGAAATAGCCACCCTTCCAGCCCCAATAGGTCCAAGTGCCGGCCAAGCGATCAAACACTTGGCGCGAATCGGATTCGCCGACCACGCGCTCTTTCGGGCCAAGGCCTGCCATCGCCTTGTCATCGGGGATCGAACGCCATAGCCACGACGGCACGGCATTCTCTTCGACCTTTTTCAGAACTTTGGGCACACCGGCTTTGCGGAAATACTTCTGCGCGAGAATGTCCGCGGCCACCTGACTCCAATGTTCGGGCACGCCGAAATCGGCGCAGCGGAAGACAACGGATCCATCGGGATTTTTAATTTCGGACGTGGCACGACGGAACGGAATCGCATCGTAGGGCGATTTGCCAGCTTCGGTGAAGCGCCGGGTAATTTTCATTTGGCCAAGTCCTCTGGACGCGGTCGCGCGAACGCCTTGACAGACGACTCGGCCCGCTTGTGTTTTTTGCATCGAGTGTTTGGTGCCGGCCGGTTGGCCAACGTTACGCTGCAAGCGACTGAGAGCCAGACCTGAACAAGGTCGGCATTGACGGTTCGGCGCGACACCCAGCGAGCCGTACGAGGCGCCCGCAAATATTGACGACCTGATGCACCACTCGTGCCTCGTATCAGTGAACCAAGATGCGTTCCAAACCCAGCCCATCGGCTGAAGTTTGCGCTGCCTTTGTTTCGCCGCGACGCAGCCTTCATAGCTCCGATTCTGGGGGCGCGTCACGACCTATTGTGGTTTCAGCACCAACTCGACCACTACATCTAGTATCCCTGGGGACGACCAGGACAGCCTGTGGACAGCCACCGGATAAACTTCGGAGGTCAAAGGGTTTTTGCTGGTCCGGCTTGGCGCGGGCACTGTCGATAACCCGCGAATTGCCCCCGATCTGGCCCTGCGCGGGTGATCATTTTTGTTCAATGCGGGTCAGGTGTGGCTGTTGTGCGCCACCCCTCTGCTCAGCATCAGACTCCTGCGCGACGGCATTTCCGGTGTCGTATTTCTGCTGTCGCAATTGACGCTCACGACGTTTCCACCAATGCTGACCATCAGCCTCGCACACAACGGTCCCCATGCAGACACCGAATGACGACCTCGACGATGTCCAGGTGCTGTTGCCCGATCTCTGGACCGCCCACGCCGTGGCCAATGCCGACAAAGAGGCGCTGGTGTGTGGCAGTGTGCGGCGAACCTGGCGCGACTTCGATGCCAACATGAACCGCGTAGCCAACGCATTGTTAGCGCGCGGTATCGGCAAAGGCGCAAGCGTCGGCATCATGATGGGCAACTCGGTTGAGATGCTCGAGGCTACCTTCGGGGTCGTCAAGGCCGGGGCTTGCGTTGTGCCGCTCTCGGGACTGCTGACCGGCGAGCAGTTACTTCATTTGCTGGATGACGCGGATTGCGTGGCGGCCATCGTAGCAAGTGATTTTCGCGAACGGGTCGAGTGCCTGCGCGGTCGGGCGCCGAAAGTCCCAACCACCAATTGGATTGCTCATGACTTCGGCGGCCCCGGCTGGACGCCACGCGCGGATTTCTTAGGCGATGCCAACGCTCGACCGCCGCCGGTGCTTTATGCCCAGAGCGATCCATTCAACATCATTTATTCGTCGGGCACGACCGGCTTGCCCAAAGGTATTGTCCAGACCCATCGCGCGCGTTTGCACTGGTCGTTTTCGAATGCCGTGGAAATGGGCTTCACCGCGCGCGCCAAGGCATTGACGACCACTGCACTTTATTCCAACGGCACCTGGTTGATGGTTTTGCCCGCGCTCTTTGCAGGTGCCACCGTCCACGTTTTGCCCGCGTTTTCGCCGCACGCGTTCTTGAACGCAGTTGAACGTGAGCGGATCACCCATACGTTCATGGTGCCTGTGCAGTATCAATCGGTGCTCGCCGAGCCGCGTCTGGCCACCACCGACCTGTCCAGTCTCGCCGCTATGCTTTGCGCGGGCTCACCGTTGCGCCGCGACGTCAAGCGCGACGTCATCGCCCGGATGGGGCCCGCGCTGTTTGAACTCTACGGTTACTCCGAAGGCTTTGCCAGCATCCTGCGGCCGGACCAGCATGCCGCACACTTTGACAGCGTCGGCACGCCGGTGATTGGCTTCGAAGTTCGCATTGTCGACGATGCGGGGCGCGAACTGCCGCGTGGGGAAACTGGCGAGATCGTTGGCTATGGCGCCGGCATGATGCGCGGGTATTACCAGCGGCCGGGCGCGACCGCGGCCTTGATCTGGCGCGACAGCCGGGGCCGAACCTTCATCCGTTCGGGCGATATCGGCCGGCTGGATGCCGACGGCTTTCTTCACATTGTCGACCGCAAAAAGGATATGATCATCACCGGCGGACTCAATGTCTTCCCGACCGATATCGAGACGATCGTCGGCGCGCATCCAGACGTCGCAGATGTCGCGGTCATTGGTTTGCCTGATCCCAAGTGGGGCGAAACCGTGCTGGCCCTGATCATCGCCAAGCCCGGCATTGCGGTTGATCCCGAGTTCGTCAAAGACTGGGCCAACACCCAGCTCGCGAAACATCAACGCATCGCGCAG
>JAYSUN010000347.1:0-4323 GCA_043719045.1 Hyphomicrobiaceae bacterium
GTTAGACTCGCAACAGGCGCCGCTGCTGTCGACGGCACGCCGCCACCAGCGGGCCGTGCCAGTGGCGCCAGGGAGCACGCGATGAATCGTATCGTCCACCTACTCGGCGTTCCTCTCGACCATGGCGCGGGCCGGCGCGGCGTGGGCATGGGACCCAGCGCCCTGCGCGTCGCTGGCCTGCACGGCGCACTCGCAGCGATAAATAGATCAGAATCTACCCACAGATTCAGCCGAGGAGCCAAGATTAGATTAGAACCACGAAAAACACGAACCACACGAAAATCAGAAAACCCGCAACAGACATGGATTCCCCAATCCCAAATCCCTTTTGTGTATTTCGTGCCTTTCGTGGTTAAAAAATAGAAGATACGCGATTCGCGCCCTACCCTTTCGTGGCATTACGCGATTCATGGCTTATCAATCGATTCATTCCAAAAGGTCCGCACGCGCGCGCCCAGCGGCGGACCCGGCACTTTGGTTACAGTGGTGCCGGTAATCACCACCTGTACAGTATGGCCGTCGACCTCGACGGCGGCTGCGACAGGCGAAGGCGGTAGTCCACCTCCCGGATAGTCTAGTGTTCTCACTAGATCGGATGTTGCAGGGCTCTCAAAAAGTGTCGCTTCTCCGCTGGTGTAGCTGACTGCGTAAAGCAATGCTTTGCCGAGGTCGTTCGCGCGACAGGCATTAGCGGCTGGCGCGGCTGGCGGTGTATTGGTATTGAAGAACACCGTGCCGGCCAGAACTGTCGAACTACTGACGATCTTTTCTCCGGTGGCCATATTTATGTAGAAACCTCCACTGGGCTCGGTGGGAGACGTACTGGTCGCATCGGCGAGTGCGCTTTCAGTGATCGGCGAGGTCTGGCTGGAAAGCAAGCGGGTAGCCCGATCCTTGAGCATGTAAAACCGGTTATTAATAGTCTTGTCGAAAGGATGTTCGCGGTCTCCAGATCCTACTAGCACTGCATGATAGAGGCCTGCTGCATCACCATCTGCAACAACCGATACCGGATATAGAAACTTCCTGCGTGCGCGAGTGCTGTTATCGAGTGATGCGAACGGTACGACAGCCCATTGCGCCGGATCCTCATTCGAAATATCGATACGCCAAATATTGGCGCCTGTGTCTCCAATATAGATGCGGTCGTCCAATCCATCGCGGTTAGTGTCAAGAACGGTCGGGTCTGATGGCATGGCGTAGCTCATGCCAGCTACTACGGCGCTATGCGAACCGTCGCCCGGTCCCGGGGTTGGGCCGGCAGACCACAGCAGCCGACCATCAGAAATCCTGACCACGAACAGACGGCGACCAAGTGTGCGAGTGGTCGTCACACCGCCACCTGCCGACGACGTGACCGACGTTGCCGTAGCGGAAGTGATGAACTGCGGGTCTAGATCTTCAACCGCCGGATCATAACCGCCACCGAATATAACGACAGGAGTTGCGCTGCCATGTAGCTTGATGTTGGCGACCACCGGCATGGACCATGTATACCCGAGATCTGGAAAATTAGAGCCGGGAGCAAGCTTCCATAAATACTTTGGGGTCGTCGGGTTCGTAACGTCCAGCGCATACAGAACCTGGCCGCCGCGACGCATGGAAATGAAAATGTAAACTCTGTCACCCGATGTTCCGCTCGTATAGCGACAGTCGTTATTCGCATCCAACTGAAAAACGGAAACCGGCCCGTCAGCGAAATTGAGCGTGTTGTTGGTGGTATCGGACGGCGGTAGCTTATTGAGCGTGACTGCAGGGGAATTATCGCGCAGCCGCTTGAGCTTGGCGATTGCCTCCGGAAGAACGAATCCCCATTGCTCCTGACCGTCGCTCGCTCCCTGGCCGCCCTTCAAGGCGTGAAACACGCCATCGTTTGCGCCGTAGAAGACGAAGGTGTCGTCGGCATTGAGATTACTGCAGGTGCCGGAGCGATTGTAGTTGACCACTGCGGGGCGCGAATGAACCACGCTGCCGTGTACCGATGCGCGGACATCGGAAAAACTGCCATCCAGATTCTCGTCGGTAATATTGTCCGCGCCGCGCACCCAATTTACGATGTCTGTGACCTCACCACCACGGCCACTGGTACCCGTGCTCGCGTTGGCGTAGGTGGAATTGATAGCGCCAAACGCGGCCTGCGTCGACCCGGCACCAGGATTGACGGTCGAGATAGTGAATGGTGAGGCCGACAGCGCCGTACCTGAAGAGCACGATGCGCAGGTATACAGCATCCGCGTGGCTTGGGAGGTTGCGTAGATACTGCGCAGGCGCTGCGCTGCGGCACCTTTTTCGACCACCGCCCCGTCGGGTGAATCGGAACCGGACAACGGGAGTCCCGATGGTTGAAACGCCCAATAGGTGGAAGGACTGGTCCAGAAACTCGTGGCATTGGGCGAAATGAAACCTGTGCTCGGATTGTCGGCCTGCGCACGATTCTTGTCACCCAGTACCAAGCTGCCATTCCGGGAGATGATCTGATATTCCTTCAGATTCCCCATCCAACGAGGTTGCGCATTCTGATCGGGGCGAAACACGCCCATATAGACTTGATTCAGGCTGGTTCCGCGTACGCCAACGTTGATCGGCAACGTAACTGCCGCGAATACATCGTTGACGGCCTGCACTTCGTTAAAGATCGCCGTCAAGGCGCTTATCAGCGAGGCTACGTCAGAAGCAGCAAAATACTTGCCGCGCCCTTGGCTCGCCATGCTCTTCAAGAGCACGACATTCGCAGCATCGCTGCCGGTGGCACGGGTCGGGTCGTAAACAAATATCGTGTAGGTCGTAATGTTTTGCGCGCCGGCTTCCGAACTCACGTCAGCGTTGTATAGCAGTCGAGCGTACTCATCCCCTAAGTTGCCTTGGGCTACAGTGCTGCTCAGAGGAATGGTGGCAATGGCAGCATCGCCGCCGAGTGCTTTCAAGATATTCGAAGCGCTCGGGTTGCCTGCGTCACCGCCGGCCTGCGGCAGACCATTACTGATGACCACCAGGTAATTTTTGGCACAAGCATTCGCGCTACTTATTGGGCTGACGTAGTGGGCACTGGGGGCAGATCCGAAGGCGTTGCGGGGAAGGTTACCGGCCAGTGTATTGCGTAGGTTTCCCGGATAATCGCGTTTTAACTGACCAAAACCTCCGAAGGCGATGGGTCCGAAGCCGGCCGCGCCCTGGGGACTCCCATTCCCTCCGCCAAAGTACTTGAAGGCCTCAAGCAGGCCGAAGCCATACGGTGCATTGCTGCCCTTGTCACCGAGGATATTGAGGCCAACGAACAGCGCCTTCAGCGCGCTCTTGTTCGTAGCGTTCATGTCGCGTACCGCATAGCGCATATAGGCGGTCACCGGATTGCTATTGCCTCGCCCGCTTTCTCCAAACAATTCCAGACCGAGATTAACTTTATTGCTGATACTGCCTATGACAGTATTCAACGCAGTCATTTCCGCGTTAAATTTAGTCGTGCCAGCAAGGGTTGCACTCCAATTCGCCGAATTATCGAGCATAAGCAATACATTCGGATTGGTTAGGCTCGAGCCCGGCCGATTGGCGGCAAAAAGATCCGTATCATCAGCACCCGCGACGCTCGAAATAATGGCTGCGGTAATCGCCAGGGATATAGCGATTAGTCTATGAAGTCGCTTGGTCATTATGAGCTCTCGTTGAATATCACAAGGTATAAGGAACGCTTTCATGGGCAGATCGCCCCGACCGGCATGCGCACAGCGACGCCTTGACGAATAACCACTGCGGCGCCGGTCACGGGATCGGAAGTAGAGGCCTGAACTTCCCATTGAGTGTTGGTCGGCGCCAGACTGTGCTGAGAGGATGACGTCATGAAGTATCCGCTCACGGGCGTTGAAGCGAGGCAGGTCGGCTGGAGAACGTTTACTTGCAATCCGTCGATATTTAGCGTGTGGGATGTGGGCGTTGCGAGATAGGCCCCGTGACTCAAAATTTCTTCTATCCCGAGCTGCACGACACTCTGGGCAATTTTCTTGCCTTGCACGTTGCTCGCGATACGAAGATCGGTAGCTACCAGGTTGGTCGAGGACACCACAAACAATGTCAGGGTAGTCAAGATGATCAAGGCGACCACGAGCGTGGCGCCTGCTTGCCGTTGACGCGTATTCATTGCGGGATCTGTCTGCGTTGGCTGAGATTAGTCAGGGTGACGGCTTGCTGAAATAGATGTCGTTTGTATGCATCGCCGGTGGCGGTAGTGGTACCGAGAGGTCCCATGTCGTAGGTTTTCGTATCGGACTGCCCAGGAGTAATCGTAGTGCTGCGAACGAGCACGCGGACACGGGCGACCACAACATTCGG
>JAYSUN010000348.1:0-4321 GCA_043719045.1 Hyphomicrobiaceae bacterium
AGCGGGGCTGTGGAACAGGAGCTATGCATCCAGACGTGACAAACCTTGAATGGTAAGAAGCTGAGGCGACCGGGGCAAAAAAAACCCCATAGCCACAAGGGACTATGGGGTACGCCGCATCTTGGCACCAGCATCGTCGGTAGGGGGGATCGAGGCTGCCACCCTCACGAAAGGCGTCGAGCCGGGTTATACAAGAATCGGCGTCACCGATAAGCCCATTCTCAGCATAACACATCTGTCACATACCAGTTTCAAAGCGTTGCAACCAGCCAACCCGGCTACCTCCGGATGCTCCATCAAGACCTGTAGGACACCATGTCGACCAGCTACGACCTCATCGTTATCGGCACCGGTCCCGGTGGCTACGTCTGCGCCATTCGTGCAGCTCAACTCGGCTTGAAAACCGCCGTCATCGAGAAACGCAAAACCCATGGCGGGACCTGCGCCAATGTCGGCTGTATCCCGTCAAAAGCCTTGCTTCACGCCTCTGAACTCTTCCATGAAGCCAGCCACGGTTTCGCAGCTTTCGGTATCGAGGTTGCGCCCAAGCTCAATCTCGCGACCATGATGAAGCATAAGCAAGATACGGTAGACGCAAACGTCAACGGCGTTGCCTTCCTGCTCAAGAAAAACAAGGTCGATGCTTACTTTGGCACGGGCACGGTCCTGTCAACCGGCACAGTCCAGGTCACCGCCGCAGACGGTTCGCAACAAACCCTCATCACCAAAAACATCGTCATCGCCACGGGATCGGAAGTTGCCACGCTCCCCGGTGTCACCATCGATGAGAAAAAAGTCGTCTCTTCAACCGGCGCTCTCACACTCGACGCGGTGCCACAAAAACTGATCGTGATCGGCGCCGGCGTCATCGGCCTGGAGCTCGGCTCGGTCTGGTCACGTCTTGGTGCCGACGTCACCGTCATCGAATATCTCGATCGAATTTTGCCGGGCATGGACGCCGAAGTCGCCACCCATTTTCAACGCATCCTGACCAAGAAAGGCTTCACATTCCATCTGGCCTCAAAAGTCACCAAGGTGGTCAGTGACAAGAGCGGTTCCGCCGTCCATTTTGAACCTGTTGCGGGCGGGCCCAGCCAAGATCTATTCGCCGATATCGTCCTGGTTGCAACCGGCCGCCGTGCCTACACGGACGGACTTGGCCTTGAAGCAGCAGGCGTCAAACTTGAGCGCGGGCGCGTTGTCATCGACGACCATTTCGCAACGAATGTCGCTGGCATCTACGCTATTGGCGACGTTGTTCGCGGCCCCATGCTCGCCCACAAAGCCGAGGACGAGGGCGTCGCCATTGCCGAGCGCCTTGCGGGCCAATCCGGCCACGTCAATTACGCTGTCATTCCAGGCGTGGTTTACACCTTCCCCGAAGTCGCCACCGTCGGCAGATCCGAGGACGAATTGAAGCAAGCCGGCATCGCCTACAAGGTCGGTAAGTTCAACTTTTCAGCCAACGGCCGCGCCCGCGCCAATCGCACCACGGACGGCTTCGTCAAAGTCATCGCCGACGCCACCACGGATCGCGTCCTCGGTGTTCATATCATCGGTGCGGGCGCAGGCGATCTCATCCACGAGGCGGCCGTGCTGATGGAATTTGGTGGTTCAGCCGAAGATCTCGCCCGCACCTGCCACGCCCATCCGACCATGAGCGAAGCCATCAAAGAGGCCGCTATGGCCGTCGCCAAGCGCGCCATCCATGCTTGAATATCAATCCGCACAAACACTGACTTGTGCGGACCGGTATCCGCGCGCGGGGCTGGCCGGGTGGCCGCGCGCCAAGAAAAGAGTATCCGCGCGTGGGGCTGGCCGTGTGGCCGCGCGCCAAGAAAAGAGTATCCGCGCGCGGGGCTGGCCGGGTGGCCGCGCGCCAAGAAAAGAGTATCCGCGCGCGGGGCTGGCCGGGTGGCGGCGCGCCAAGAAAAGACGCGCGCGGGGCTGGCCGGCTGCACGCAACCACACAAATTTACCACAAAAGCAACCAGAGATAGCATTTCTCGCTAAACGTGCTATTCTCAAACCATCGACGTCGCGGCCTTCCACCCGCCGCAGCCGCGATCTCCCGGAGCAATCCAGGTGTGCTCTTTGACAAGTGAAACCGAACCGGAAAAGGTCTGACCGGGCCTGCCGCTGACCGCGTGTCGGCGCGCGCCCTGATAGCGCTCCTTCACTCAACTTTGAGCGGCAGCGGAGGAGCGGCGGCAGCAGCGCAGCGCCCGGCGCTCCGGAGGTGAGGGACAGCCGTTTGCTGATCGGCTTTTGCGGCTCACTCTGGCCTCTATCGCAACAACACCTTCAACGCTGTCTCCAACGCCGGCTTCGTCATCATGCCTTCAGCCCCGCTCAACAACCTCCTGACATCCGTCTGCCCGGCAACGACGCGCGCCAAGGTCCGGTGAAACACCGATCCAACCTCGAGGGCCACATCGCCGACCGCCTCGTGAATGGCGCCACGCATCACGGCCAGACGCGACAGCGGTCCTTGACCGTCGCCGCCACCATCAGCAGCCCGTTTCAACACCGCCCCGGCATACAAACCTGCCAGATATTCAGCCAGGATCGGGTGCGTAAAATCGACCAACCCGGCGCGTCGGCCAGCCCCAAAAAACGCAAACTGCACCAGCGCTGTTGATAATCTCCGTTGCACATCACCGTCCCCTGCATCAGGCACGTACACCGGGCTCAACATGGCATTCATATCGGCCACATCAACGCCGTCTCCATCGACTGAGGCTGGCTTTCTCCGGCACCGCTGATGCGCAATCAAGCCGAGCATTTCTATCACGCTGTCGCGTCCCGCCGAATCCAGCGCCATCGCGATCGCATGCTTCGCGCTGGAGCCGTTGAACAAACCTTGGTCCAAACCGCCGGCATCTGTCTCGGCCAGTTCCGCCAGCAAATCCGCATCCACAAACTCGCGCCACTGAAATACCGACTTGCCTTCCTCGCGCGTCAGCATGCGGTTCAAAATCGTATCCAGCGCAGCCAGGCTGTCTGCAGGCATCTTCTTGGTTTGACGGTACTGCTCCAACAGCACGGTGCAGTAAAATGGCAAGGCCGCGAGCTGCGATAAATCCGAAGACGCAGCCAGCGCCGACACGAATCCCTTGACCAACGCTGAATCGTTCTGCCCCTTGCGCCCGTTCTCCAATTCGAGCCACGCCAAGTCTCGCCACGCAGCCGCAGTCCATGGCTGCAACTCGTAAATCTCAACGGCAATGTCCTTCGCCCATGCGTGCTCGACAAAGGCCCGCAGCGCCGAACTCGACGACAACAGACTGTCCCGCGTACAAATCAAAATCTGCGCCCGGCTTTCCGGCGACGCCAATTGCTCTGTCAAAAACGGAAAAAAATCATTGTCACCTGCAAAGAACTCATCGAGCCCGTCCAGCATCCAGACCGCGTGCCCCTCTTTCAACAAAAAGCGCAACTGCTCTGGCTCGACCGGTGCCGCCGCTTCAGCCTCTGTCATCGCGTCGATCACATCATCCACGTAACCAATCGCCTGCCCGCGAATATGTTCCGGCAAAAACACAATCGGCCGCGGCCGCAGAACGTCAGCTTTCTTCGCCTCCATAAATTCTTCATACGTCTTGTTGGCCAACGCCTCGAATGCCACGGACTTGCCGCTCCCAGCCGGACCGTCGATGATCCGCAGTGTCGGCCGGTCGATCGGATCCCTGAGCTTGGTTTCGAGGTGTTCGACCAAGTCGGCCGCACCTGCCGCAACATCGTGGAGCCCAAGACCGCGCCGGAGTGCAAACGGCTGTGCCACGCGGCGGCGCTTGCGTGCCATAGTCAGCAGGCTCGAAAACACCGATGCCTTCACGCGCTGCCCGGCGGCTGAATCCAACTTATAAGCCGTATCGAAGAATTCGATTTCTACCCGGATACCACCGTTCCCATCCCGCCGGTTCCGTTGCAGCACGCGCGTGGCCGACGTGACAAAGTTCTGCGACAAGCCCTGGCGCGTCCGCACCAGATAATACGCCACCGCAGCCGGCGTCGCCTGCACCTCACTGATCATGTGGGTCAGCACTTGATCTTCGCGCGCCGCGCGCGCCAGCCGTTCAGCCTCCGAGAGAGTTCGAGAAGCCGCCCGGGCCTCGTCGTCGACCCACAACAAAATCCGCGGCTCGGCGGTTTCGCCCTCGTCCCCCGTGTGCTCGATCTCAGCAAATCCCGGCGATGACCGTGTCACCCGGTACCCACCCCGTAACAGAAACGCGATCGCCTTTTGATACAGTGGCAGCATCGATCAAAGACCCCTGGTGGCCGGTATGAAACCAATCCGCACAAACACTGGCTTGTG
>JAYSUN010000349.1:0-4316 GCA_043719045.1 Hyphomicrobiaceae bacterium
CATGTCGTGCTCGATGATGACGATGGTGACGTGACCTTTGAGGGTGCGTACTAACGTGGCGAGCTTGTCACGGCCGTCGCTGCCGAGCCCGGCGGTTGACTCGTCGAGAAACAACAGCTTGGGGCGGCAGGCGAGTGCGACGCCAATCTCGAGTGCACGGCGAGCGCCATAGGGTTATGCCTTTGCCGGATCATCGGCACGATCTGCAAGGCCAACCTTGTCCAGGATCTCAAGCGCTTCGTTCTGCAGCGCACGGTCGCTATAGGCCTGGGCGAACGAGTTCCGGCCCCGCGCACGGGTCGCGGGCAGGGCAATGGCGATGTTCTCGAAAACCGTGAATTCGTCGAACAGGTTCATAATCTGGAACGAGCGCGCAATACCAAGGCGGGCGATCTCTTGCGGCGAACGGCCAGTGATGTCGCGCCCATCAAAAACCACGCGCCCACGATCTGGTTTGTAGCGGCCGGTGAGGACGTTGAAACAGGTGGTTTTACCAGCGCCGTTAGGTCCCATAATGCCGGTAAGCTCTCCGAGTTCGAACGATAGCGAAACGTCCTCCAAGACGACCCGGTCGCCAAACCTCAAGTGCAGATTTTGTGCTTCGAAGAGGGCCATGGCTCACCGCACCTCGGTCGTGCTCGCCACCCCGAGCGCATTGTTACGGGCGCATTGCGGTTTCGGCGACGTCATGAAAATGCCGGCGATGCCTTCCGGTTTGAACAGCACCATCGCCACGAAGCACAGCCCGAACCAGAGCATCCAACCTGTGGTGAGGGCACCAATGATATCGCGGGTAAGAAAAAATGCGACAGCGCCGATGACGGGACCCCAGAATGAGATGAGCCCACCGCCGACGAGCGTCATCATGACGACGTACCCTGAATAATGAAGGCTCATGACATCAGGAAACGCGGATGCCTGTGCCATGGCGAACAGTCCGCCCGCGAGCCCTGACAATCCTGCCGATAGGACGAGGACCGCAGCCTTATAGCTCCACACGTCATAGCCAATGAAGCGGGCGCGTGTCTCGTTTTGTTTGATGGCCTTTACAACCCTGCCAAATGGAGAATGGATCAGTCTCCAAAGGAGAAGCGACACCGCCATGAATGTGGCCAGTACGACGTAGTAAAGCGCGATGTTGTTGGTGATATCGATCGCTGCGAAACCGAAGTCTACTGGGAGCCGCTTGATTTTGAGCAAACCATCTTCGCCGCCCGTCACCGCATGCGCCTTAATGGCGATGAACCAGAAGACTTGCCCGAAGGCGATAGTCATCAACGAATAGTAGATGCCGCGTCGATGCGAAATGAACGCAGCCACCAGCGCCCCGGCCATGGCTGCAGCTAAGGTCGCAGCCAACAGACAGATCCAGAAATTGGCCGCGATGTTGAACTGCGCGAGCCCAAACGCATAGGCGCCGATGCCGAAAAAGGCGCCGTGACCGAACGACGGTAGGCCCGCATGACCGAGCACCAGATTGTAGGCCAATGCATAGGTCGCAAAAATCAAAATCTCGACACCGAGGTATTGGTAGAGGCCGACGCGCTCGATCCAGAAAGGGACGGTCGCAAACAACAGCCAGCAGGCCAGCATTGATTTCGTAAAGGTCGGTACGGTGCGCGTGGAGGTCATGCCTCAAGCCTCCAAAACACTTTTTTTGCCAAACAGGCCGCGCGCGCGAAAGGACACGATACCGATCAAGAGGAGATACATGGACAGCATCGACCACTCCGACGCGTAGGCGCCAGCCAATCCCACCACCATGCCGACCAACAAGCCGCCCAGAACGGCGCCCCAAAAGCTACCGACACCACCAAGCACAATAATCAGAAAAGCGGGGATGACTGCATCGACGCCCATATGCGGTCTGATGCCCCACATCGGCGCAAGGATCACGCCAGCGAGTGCTGCGAGCATCGTTCCCATGACGAAAACCCATACACGGAGGCGCGCCAGATCTATGCCAAGCGCTTGGACAATTTCAGCGTCGTGTGCGCCTGCCTTCACCATTGCGCCAAAGCGCGTGCGCTCGACAATTACCCAAACACCGGCCATGGCAACGACGGCAAACCCAGCAGCCCAAAAGCGGTAAGTCGACCAGATCAAGTCCAACATGATAAAGCCGCCGGATATCTCGCGTGGCACCGGCAGTATGTAGTCGCGTGTTCCCCAGATGACCCGGATCAACTCTTCCAGAACCATCGCGATGCCGAAGGTCAGCAGAAGTCCGTAAAGTGGATCACGACCGTACGTCCGTCGCATTAACCGTTCAAGGACGAAACCGAACGGCGCGACCAACACCGGCGCCAAAACGAACGCCGTCGCGAACCGCCAACCAAGCGGTACAGTAGCCCACGCCTGCAGCATATCCTGGGGCAAGGGCAACCTCGGTGTACAGATCGCATAGGCGAAATAGGCGCCCAATGCGAACAATGATCCGTGCGCGAGATTGATCTGCTCCATTAAGCCCAGGATCAGCATGAAGCCAAGGGCGATCAAGCCGAACAGAAGTCCGAGCATCAGGCCGTTCACAAGGTGTGGCAGAAGATTTTGCAGCAACGCAGGTAGTCCTCGTTTCGATGGCCGGCGCACAAAGGAACCCCCAGAGCCCAGTGTCGGGTCTTGGAGGTCGCTTACGTACCCGTCCCATCGGGTGCCGCATTTGTGCAGATGGATCAGGTCTCGTAGCTCGGGACCTCAGCGAGAGGTTTGAGCTTGCACTTGCCGGGTGCCGCCTCGTCGAGCGCCGCTTCCGGCTTGGTCCAGCTCAAGAGCTCGTAGAGATCTGATTTGTCCTTCGGCTTCAGATTGCGACGCGCGAGATAGATCGTTTGCTGAACCTGATGCGTGTCCGGATCGATATAGGCATCGAAGTGCTGCATGCGATCGGCGGCCGACATCTTGTGTCCCTCAAGCTGCTTGATGATCGCGATGTTGTTGGTTGAGCCTGCCCGCTCGACGGCCCGCAGCAACTCACGTGTGGCCATGTAGCCGTTGTACGAAACGTTGCCAGGAACCGGGATTGGTGATTTTGGAAACGCTGCCTGCCAGCGCTTAACGAAGTCTTCGACGCCCGGCAGCGGCAAGTGGTGGTACCAACTTGTACCAAATACGCCGAACAAGGTCTCCGGTGCGCCCCAGATGTCAGGCCAATCCTGTTGGTTATTGATCCAGGCGGCCTTGTCTTCAAGCTTCAGGTCGCTGATTTGTTGACGCAGAGCCTTGATGTCGTCGCCGCCAACGGCTGTTGCAATGACGTCCGGCTTCAACTGCTGAACCTTTAGAAGATATGACGTGAAATCACGCGTGTTTTGGGGGATGAGCAAGTTGTCGATGATCTGTCCGCCGGCTTTTTCCACGAGCGCTTTCGTTGAGGCCGAAGTGGTGTGGCCTCACACATAGTCATTGGTTAGAAGCAGCCACCGCTTGCCAATTTTGTCGACCGCATTCTGTACAGCAGCTTTTGAGAAGTTGGTGCCGTTTCCATCCCATACAAACTTGACGCGCGAGCAGTTCTCGCCAGCCTCGCTCGGGGCAGAGGAATTCGTGTTGAGGTAGACTGTTCCATACTTGTTGGCGACTTGGGTAATAGCGTTCGCGACGCCGGAGTGGATGGCGCCGATCAAGAAGCTGCACTGCTCTTGAGCGATAAAGCGCTCAGCCACGCGCGTCCCAGTCGCGGGGTTGGTCTCTGTATCTGCAGTAATCCATTCAATCTTGCGCCCGATGACCCCACCCTTGGCATTGAACTCATCGATGGCGAGCCGCATGCCGAGCAAATCATCTTGTCCGCTGTTGCCAAACTGACCGCTCGCATCGCAGGTTAAGCCGAGTTTGATTGGTTTTTTAGCACCCTGTGCCCAGACACGATTGTGCTGCCAGGGTCCGTAAAATGTGCTGATGCCGCCAACCGCTGCAACGGTCAGTCCACTTTTTAGCAGCGTGCGCCGGGTTGTTCCGCTGGCACGTGTGCGTTGTTTGCTCATCGCGTTTCCTCCGTGGGGTTTGGCTACCGTGCATTGCGGTACAGCTCACTCTTGACGTTAGAATACATATTCTATAGACCTTGTGAAGTGAAATAAATGAGCCACTCAGATTTTGGGATGCGGCGTGCAGCGAACTAGTCATCGACCTAAGACCAAGGCGGTCGAAAACACTTACGAAGAGTTGCGTGCGGAGATCGCGCGCCGGTACCCGGATTTTTCTGATCGCCTGCAAACGATTGCTGAGTTCGCGCTCGAGCATCCAACTGAAATGGCTTTGGGCACGGTCGCGGAGGTCGCGAGTCGGGCAAAAGTGCAACCTTCTGCGATCGT
>JAYSUN010000350.1:0-1595 GCA_043719045.1 Hyphomicrobiaceae bacterium
GACGTGCCTTTGCCGCGGCGGGCAATGATCTTTTCAAGCCCGGCGAAAGCACCGCCGCAAATGAAAAGGATGTTCGAAGTGTCGACCTGCAGGAATTCCTGCTGGGGATGCTTGCGGCCGCCCTGCGGGGGCACCGACGCGACAGTGCCTTCCATGATCTTCAGCAACGCCTGCTGAACGCCTTCGCCCGACACGTCGCGGGTGATCGAAGGATTGTCCGACTTGCGGCTGATCTTGTCGATTTCGTCGATGTAGACGATACCGCGCTGTGCGCGCTCGACGTTGTAGTCGGCGTTCTGCAGCAGCTTTAGAATGATGTTCTCGACGTCTTCGCCGACGTAGCCGGCTTCAGTCAGCGTCGTGGCATCGGCCATCGTGAACGGCACATCGAGAATGCGGGCCAAGGTCTGGGCGAGCAGAGTCTTGCCGCAACCCGTGGGCCCGACCAGGAGAATGTTGGACTTGGCGAGTTCGACGTCGTTGTTCTTGGCGGCGTGATTGAGCCGCTTGTAGTGATTATGGACAGCCACCGACAGCACCCGCTTGGCGTGGAACTGACCGATGACGTAGCCGTCGAGGACGGCGCAAATTTCCTGCGGCGTGGGGACACCATCGCGCGATTTGACGAGGGTGTTTTTGTTCTCTTCGCGAATGATATCCATGCACAGCTCGACGCATTCATCGCAGATGAACACTGTCGGGCCAGCGATGAGTTTCCTCACCTCATGTTGGCTCTTGCCGCAAAACGAGCAGTAAAGAGTATTCTTTTCCTGAGCCATTACGTTTTCTCACACGTGAGGGTGATCTGGCCGCCAGAGCCAGGGCCCGTCCCGGAACCTCTCCGGGCAAAGTCGATCAAAAGTCCGGCGCGAAGCACTTTTACATTTGCCCGATCAGAGCACGCTATAGCTGCCCAAATCAAGATTGCATTAAAGACAACACCAAGGTGCCGCGTCCGATGCGAATTTTTGTTGACTTACAAGCGCATCGAGCAATTTGCTGCAATGCACAGCCGTGCCTTGTTGACCCGTTTACCTTGCCTGCGCAGCCATAGCGCGCGCGCCTGCCTTAATTGGTGCCCGCGCTACGGGGTGAAAATCACCCCCCTGAGCGAGCGACTTTAGCTACCCTTGACCTCGAGCGCCTTGATGTCCATCTCGTCGCGAGAAGACAAGACCTTGTCAATCAAGCCAAATTCCACCGACTGATCGGCGGTCATGAAGTGATCGCGATCAAGAGTGCGTTCGATCATCTCATACGGTTTGCCAGTGTGCTTGACGTACATTTCGTTCAGGCGGCGCTTCATCTTGACGATGTCTTCCGCGTGCCGCTCAATGTCGGACGCCTGCCCCGAAAAGCCGCCGGAGGGCTGATGCACCATGATACGCGCGTTCGCGAGGGCGAAGCGCATGTCTTTGGCCCCAGCGCACAGGAGCAGCGAGCCCATGGAGGCAGCCTGACCGATACACAGGGTGGCAATGGCGGGCTTGACGAACTGCATCGTGTCGTAGATCGCCATGCCGCTGGTTACAACGCCGCCGGGCGAGTTGATATACATGGAAATTTCTTTCTTGGGGTTCTCCGATTCCAGAAAC
>JAYSUN010000036.1:0-6540 GCA_043719045.1 Hyphomicrobiaceae bacterium
CAGGGGATGGATGCGGTGGGCGCGATGGGCGGGGCGATCAACCAGGATCGTCGTCCAGCCCATTTGGTTGGGGGCGTGGAAGTCCTTGAGTGGATTGTCGCCGACGTAAACGAAGTGGTCGGTAGGGCTTTGGCGGAGGGCCTTTTCCATCAATTCGAACGCGCGAGGATGGGGCTTGTGGAAGGTTCGATCCGGGCCTAATGCGCCGGTGTAGATGATGTTCTTGAAGCGCGGAGCGATGCCGAGTGCGGCAACTTTAGAGGCTTGGGTTCTGGCATGACCATCGGTGATCAGGCCGAGATGATGGCTGGTAAAATGGTCGAGGGTCGCGCGCGCATCGTCGAACAGTCTCAGATCGGGCAGATGCGCCCCGTAGGCTTTGACAAGGCCTGCGATGTGGGCGTCGGTATGGCCCGGCAGGATCTCCGCCAGTGCCAGCCTGAAAGCTTGGCCGAGATGACCGGCATCCAACAGTGATGTGAGTTTTTCAGCGACGCCGTCAACGCCCAAGGTGGATTTTGCCCATGCGCCGGCAGCACGGAAACCGCCAAGCGCATAACTGCGTTCGGGGTAGAGCGTGTCGTCAAGATCGAAGATCAAGCGCAGTTGGGACACAGAAGATCTCGTTGCTTTGCGCGTGCCGACACGCCGGTGGCGAGCCGGCCGCCACGCGCGGTGAGCGGATCGAACCTACCATCATCCAAGGCTTTTGGTATTGACTACATAGGCGTTGCGATCTCGGGCGGCACTTCGCGTTGATAAGCGGCGCCGATCGAGAACAGCAAGGCTTCGGCGTAGGGTTTGGCGATGATCTGCATCCCATTCGGCAAACCGCCCCGGCGGGGGATCGGCAGAGTGATCGTCGGCAGGCCGAGATAGTTGATTGCGCGGGTGAATTTGACGACACGTGACATGACCTGCTGGACCTGTGGACTGCCGGCGACATCCAGTTCGGCGATCGTTGGTAAGGGATCGGCATTGATCGGCAGGATGGCGACGTCAATCTCCTTGAACGTCGTATCCAGGACGCGCTGAAGCATCATACCGCGTGCGCGCAGACCGGTCATGTGATCAATACCCGAGATGAAGTGGCCGACCTCCAGGCGGGCGCGGACCTGAGGGCCGTAGTCGTTCGGGCGCGTCATCATGGTCGCTGCGTGAGCTGAGGCCGCATCGGGCAATTGCATGGCCTGGCAGAGGTGATCGAGGGTTTGCCAGTTGTCGAAACGGCATTTGGTTTCAATGAGACCAACTTTGGTCAACGCCGACACGACGCGCTGCAGCAGCTTCTGCATTTCGGGATGCGCTTCACTGATCAGGCTTTCGTCAATGCCGAGTTTCAGACCTTTCACCGGGCTCTTCAAAGCCGCCAGATAATCCGGCACCGGCACGGTCGAGGCCGCGGGATCGCGTGGATCAGGACCCGCGAGAAAACCGAGCATCAACGCCTGATCCTCGACATGGCGCGAGATGATGCCGAGGGTATCGAGGCAAGCGGCCAGCGGCATCGCGCCCGCACGTGACACCCGACCCCAGGTCGGCTTGATTGACGAGACACCACAAGCTGCGGCGGGCAAGCGCAAGGATCCCGCCGTATCGGAACCAAGTCCGGCTGGGATCGCACCAAGCGCGACCGCACATGCGGTGCCAGCGGACGATCCGCCGGTGATGCGGGTTGCGTCCCATGGATTGCGGGCGTGGCCAATGATGTAATTGTGACCCGTGGGTCCGAAGGCGAATTCGGTCAGGTGGAGGGCTGCGGTTTGAATGGCGCCTTGGTCTTTGAATCGGGAGATGACGGTGGCGTCAGACCCGGCAGGTGCGGTGGCGCGGATTTTGGCACCCCAACTCGCGATTTTGCCGGTGCGGTCGAACATGTCCTTGTGGGCGAGGGGGACGCCATGCAGAACGCCGACGGATTTGCCTTTGGCCATAACTTTGTCCGCGGCTTTGGCGGCGGCTAAGGCCTCGTCGGCTTCGAGTGTGACGACACAGTTGGTGGCAGCATGGGCTGTTTTCAGGCGCGCCAAAACTTCGGTGGTCAACTCGACACTGGAGATTTTCTTGGCCGCAATGGCTGCGGCCTGAACGCGCGCGGAAGCTGTTACGATATCGCTCATGATTTTTTTGCCTTCGGTGCGTTGGCCATCAGCACGCGGCGGAAATCATCGACATCGGCCGATAGCGGAACTTCGAGGGCAGCCTGCCGCACGGTCTGACTGACCATGGCGACATGGGCCTCGGCTAAAGCGCGGCGATCGTCGGGCATATCGAGGTAGTGCGCGCGGGGGAGTGGCACTTCAGATTTTGCAGGCTTGGCCATGGCGGGGGCTCTCTAAGGTCGATAACACGCCGACGTTAGAGAGGAATTGCGCAACCGTCACCAGCTGTTCTCGGCGGGCTGCCCCGTCAAAGCCGACGGACCAGAGTTGTCAAGCTTCGAGCAAGCGGTCGATTTCGTTGACCAGATCCTTGAGATGGAACGGCTTAGACAGCACGCGCGCATCCTTTGGAGCCTGCTGATCGGTGTTTAAAGTCACGGCAGCAAAGCCGGTGATGAACATGATTTTTAATTGCGGGTCGATTTCGCCCGCACGCCGCGCCAGCTCGATGCCATCCATCAGCGGCATGACGATATCCGTCAGAAGCAGCGTGAATGGCTCCTGGGAGAGGCGGTCCAGAGCATCCTTGCCATTGTCGAAGCTGACGACTTCATAGCCAGCTTTTTTGAGGGCGCGATCCAGGAAGCCGCGCATCGAGTCATCGTCCTCGGCGAGGAGGATGCGGCGGACGGGCAGGCGCGACGGGTTTACGGTCATGGGCTCGGTCTTTGGCAGGGGCATCGACACATCGCGACAACAGAGCCTTGAGACGCAAGCTCCGGTCAAGAGGCTTGCGCCCCCGACCTTGTAGTCTGGAGCCCACCTCTGACGCGCGAATTTGGCTTAGTTTTGGTAAACGGGCGATGAAAATGCGACACGATTTCGTTAGAAAGTTGTAACTCAAGCGTTACGAACCATGCAAAAGCGCGGCCAAGCTCGGCAATCCGAGGGGATGGCGTGCGCTGAGCTGCCTCAGTATGCGTGTCAACCAAAAGCGAACACGGGCGATTCGTCTGTCAGGAGGGCTGAGGTGCTGGGGGTGCATGATGCGGTCAACCGGCTCGGCGTGGCAGCAGTGGCCGTTCTGCGCGATAGCGACGCGCGCACCACCAATAATGTTCGCGGTATCGTGGCCATGCTCCTCGCCATGGCGGCGTTCGTGTCTGGCGATGCGGTGATGAAGCTCATGTCCACCCGGTTCCCGACTGGTGAGACGATGTTCATTCGGGGGCTGTTCGCGGCCATACTCATCTGGCCACTGGCCTATGTCAGTGGCGCACTGTCTGGGGCGTGGCAACATATAAACCGCATCCTGTTCATTCGCTCAGGCGCTGAAATGGGCGCCGCGGTGTTCTTTCAGAACGCGCTCTCGCGGATGCCGTTTGCAGATGTCAGTGCCATTCTTCAAATCAATCCATTGGTGGTGACGGCGGCGGCGGCGATTTTCTTGGGCGAAAAGATCGGCTGGCGGCGCTGGACCGCAACGGCAGTTGGCATGCTCGGCGTGTTGCTGATTATCCGCCCCGGCAGTGCGGCATTCCAGTGGGCCAGCTTGCTGCTGCTGGTCGCCACAATTTTTTCGGTGACTCGCGATTTGATTACACGACGGATGCCGGCAGGGACCCCGGTGCTGTTGCTCACGGCGTTTTCGTCAACGGCCGTTGGTCTTGCGAGCCTTGGGTTTCTGCCGTTTGAAACCTGGATATGGCCGCATTTTGCCGACGCTCTGACACTCGCCATACCAGCCGTTTTTATGTTGATTGGTCAGCTGCTTGTGGTGATTTCAATCCGCTCGGGCGAGGTCTCGGCCGTCGTGCCGTTCCGGTATTCGGCGATGCTGTGGACGTTAGTGCTTAGCCTGCTGATTTGGGGTGTCCTGCCTGACGGCTGGACCTTGCTTGGGACTGGCATCGTGATGGGGGCCGGGCTGTACACGTTCCACCGTGAACAGGTGCGGCGGCGCGAGGCCGCAATCAATGCCGCAACCGCCACAACATGGCTCGGGCGACCGGAACAGCGGGCCGCGAAGAGTTTGCTCGAGACAGCGGCGAAGCCTCCGCCTGAGCCCGACACCGGGCCGACTTCTGGATCAACCACCAAGGACGCCCGATGAACGACAATCTGCGGGGCATCCTGGCAATGACCGCCTCGATGCTGATGTTCAACGTCGGCGACACGCTGTTCAAGGTCATGGGCAGCACGCTGCCGGTCGGTGAGATGCTGTTCGTGCGCGGGATCTTTGCGTCGCTGATGGTCTTGATTGCGGCCTACTGTATGCGTGCTCTTGGCCATTGGCGGCAGATTTTGAGCTTGCCGATGGCCTTTCGTGTGGTCTGTGAAATGGCCTGTTCCGTGCTGTTTTTTATGGCCTTGATGCGGATGAATTTTTCGGACGCTGCAGCGATCGGTCAATTTACGCCATTGGCTGTCATGGCAGGCGCCGCGGTGTTTCTTGGTGAGACCGTCGGTTGGCGACGGTGGTCAGCAGCCGGCGTTGGGTTCTTGGGTGTGCTTTTAATCATCAAACCCGGTACTGCCGCATTTCAACCGATCGCCCTGTTGATGTTGATGTCGATGGCCTTTGTGGCCGGGCGCGACCTCATCACGCGACGGCTGCCAAAGCATGTCCCCACGGTTCTCATCACGCTGACGTCAGCTGTCAGTGGACTTGTCCTGGGGGCGTTGATGCAACCCTTTGAAGACTGGCGAATGGTCTCTCATGGTGAAATCGGGATGCTTGCGCTCTGTGCGCTCAGCGTGTTGTTCGGTTACGGGTTGGTGATCATCGGTATGCGCTTTGGAGAAACCGGTGTCGTGTCGCCGTTTCGCTATTCCTACATGCTGTTCGCGATGTTCTCGAGTTTGTTCATCTTTCGGGAGTGGCCGGACGCTTTGAGTTGGCTCGGAATTGGATTGGTGATCGGCGCGGGGCTTTACATGGTTCACCGCGAGCGGGTGGTCGGCAGCCGTCGATCGGGGTTGTCGCACACGGTTGTCACAAGATGCCGCTAAACCAGCCCACGAACAGTGCTGCCGGCATCATGGCGATGTGTGCCGCGATGACCTGTTTTATCGTGTCGGATGTTTTTTCGAAGTTGGCGATGGCGACTTTGCCGATCGGCGAAACCATTGCACTGAGGGGAATCATATCGGTTGCTATCTTCGCAATACCGGTGCTGCTGGCTGGGACAGCCGGACTGATCAAGACGCGCATGTCCCGATTGTGGCTGCTGCGGATTGCAACCGAAATGATTGGCGCGGTCAGCTTCGTTTCGGCGATTGCTCTGCTGCCAATTGCCAACGTCGTTTCGATCTCGCAGACGTCGCCATTGGTGATGACGGCCATCGCCGCAATTTTTCTTGGCGAGGTTGTTAGTTGGCGCCGTTGGGCCGCCACGGTGGCTGGCTTTTGCGGTGTCCTCCTGATCGTGAAGCCAGGGAGCAACGGCTTCTCCTGGTGGTCAATTTTACCAATCTGTTCGATGGTTAGCATCTTGGCGCGTGACATCGCGACCCGCCGTATGGATGTGACAATACCGGCAACCTTGATCACCTTTTCCACGGCCATCGGTGTGACTGTCAGCGGTCTTGGGATGGGTGCGTTTGAAACCAATTGGCGCTGGCCGAGCGCGTGGGACTGGGCATACTTAGCGGCTGCCGCATTGTCCGTGGCACTGGCTTACAATTTTTCAATTCAGGCCGTGCGTAACGCCGAGTTGTCCGTGGTTGCTCCGTTTCGCTACGTCATTCTGCCTCTGTCACTTGCGGCGGGCTGGTTGGTTTGGAGCGAAGTGCCGGACGTGCTGGCGTTGACAGGCATCGGCATTATTGCGGCGGCAGGGGCCTATTCATTTGTGCGTGAGCGGACTCCGCCGCGTGCTTCGGTAGCTTGAGCCTAAGGCAGGTTGAGATTTTTGCTTCGATCATCGTGTTAAGATATTGATTTTGCAAATTATTATATTGTGCCAGTCGAGTTCCCAGCGTGCGTCAATTTATTTTGCCTGGCGGCTTGACGAGATGTTGACCTTGTTGCGATGGCTGTTTATAACCCGCCCACTCTCACGGTTGGTGGTAGGCCATTGTTTCCGCGAAGCGCGCACTGCTCATGATTGATCTTCAGAGGTCAATCCCTAGCGAGCGCACACCGCAGGCCTAGACGCTGTCGTACACTAGAAGAGCAATGATCTGAACCATGATCCTGGCGCGTGAAAGCGTGTCTTGATCCTCTGGTGCACGGGCCTTGGCTTAGCGCAAGCAAGAGCCGTGGCCCGAATCGCGTGTGGAGGCGGGTCCCGCCTCTGCCGCGTCTTTCGTGTTCGGGTTCGCTCGGGCAAAACGTAATTGAGTCGCATTCGGTCATTGGGCTGAGGTGCGCGCAGGCGGGAGTGTTGGATGCCGACGATCCAGCAATTGATCCGGAAGCCCCGGGTTCAGAAGG
>JAYSUN010000351.1:0-12737 GCA_043719045.1 Hyphomicrobiaceae bacterium
TGGTGTGCAAAATCATCCCGCACCTGTCTGTTGTTGATACGAGCATGCGCGCTAGTGGCCCGTCGCGCCAAAATTGCTGAATGGCCGCGACTTTTTTTCAATTTTCGCGCGACATGAGGGCCACGAGCAAAATCATTGGCTGAGTGTGGCGTTCATCGCGCCTTGGTTGAGACCAGTCGAACCGGAACACCGATCAACCAAGGCGCGACGCCACACTAGAACGAGAGTGCCATGCATTGGTTAAACCTAAGTTAAATCATTCAAGCAAACCCCGGCGAGCACCCTTTTGGTTGATCGGCGTCATGGCTTTCCGCGCACGCGCAGGTCGAGGGTCAGCATCCGTTTCCGGCAGCGTCCAGATTACTGGCTGTCCGCGCATGCGCAGGTCGAGGCCTAGGCAAAGGCGTTTTTTTCCGGTTTGGTGCGGTGCCAAAGGCAAAATCAAATGGGAGTTCTTCAATGCGTATAGTTGCAGCAATATTTTTATCGGCCGTTCTGGCGACGACTGTCGGAGCTGAGGCGCAAACCCGTAGCTTTGATTTCGAGGCGGACAAGATCGGTGCGCCACCAGCTGGATTTAGCTTCTCGCATGCGCTCAATAAGGGTCGCCCCGGAGCGTGGTCGATCAGGGCTGATGACGCCGAGCGGAAGAATGTCCTGGCGCAGACAGATACCGATCCCGGCCAAGTGCGTTATCCCGTGGCAGTGTTCGACGCTATCGCCGTGGCGGACGTTGATTTGAGTGTCAAATACAAGCCGGTGTCTGGCTCGGTCGACATGGCAGCCGGCCTCGTCTGGCGCTACCAGGATGCAGACAATTACTACATTGTCCGGGCCAATGCGCTCGAGGACAATGTCGTGCTTTACAAGGTTGAAAAGGGCCGCCGCATTGATTTACCGGTCAAAGGTAAAGGCCGCTCCTACGGCGCTCCATCCGCGGTGCCGAAGGCTCAGTGGAGCACGCTTCGGATCGTCGCAGCCGGCAATCTGTTCACGGTCTACAATAACGGCGTCGAACTCTATCAGGTTGAAGACGCCACGATCACAAAAGCTGGCAAAGTCGGCGTTTGGACCAAGGCTGACAGTGTCACCTATTTCGATGACCTGACGATCGTGACGAAATAAATGCTGTGAATTTGCATCGCGCAGGCGAGCGCAAAGTCAGCTGCGACAGTGTCGTTATCGCTCGTCGTTTTACAATTCACGTTGCTGCCGTTATCAGGCGCTATCGCAGTTCACGTTGTTCATGCTTCGGCTGGGTTGTCTTGCTGCCAGAGCGCTTTCCGCATGACGTGACTCAGTTCAAACGTTGAAATTCGTGACTCAACAGACCAAGAGAGGTCTTCTCGCAATGCGCATACGTTCCTTTGTTGCAGCCCTTACCGTGACGGCGGTTTCGGCTGGTGCCGCCTTCGCCCAAGCGTACCCGACCAAGCCTGTCACCTTGATCGTGCCGTTCGCCGCCGGTGGTCCAACCGACATCATCGCGCGCATTGCGGCCGACCAGATGAGCAAGGCTCTGGGCCAGACGATCGTCGTCGAGAACGTCGCAGGAGCTGGCGGCACAACCGGAATTACTCGAGGCGCTGCCGCAGCAGCAGACGGTTACGTCATCATGATGGGCCACATGGGCACCCACGGAGCCGCACCCGCATTGTATCCCAACTTGAAGTATGACCCAGCCAAGAGCTTTACGCCGATCGGGCTGGTGGCCGGCACGCCGATCCTGGTGGTCGCTAAAAAAGGCGTTCCGGCCAAATCCATGGCCGAGTTCACGGGTTGGCTGAAAGCCAATGAAGCCAAGGTCAATCAGGCACACGCCGGCATCGGCTCGGTGTCGCACACCAGCTGCACGTTGTTCAACGCGCTGGTCGGCATCAAACCCACACAGGTTGCGTTCCGTGGCACTGGCCCAGCCTTGAATGATCTCGTCGGTGGTCAGGTCGATTATATGTGCGATCAGATCGTCAACCTCGTGGAGCAGGTCAAGGGCGGCAACGT
Organism: Hyphomicrobiaceae bacterium; assembly: GCA_043719045.1. Taxonomy (GTDB): domain Bacteria; phylum Pseudomonadota; class Alphaproteobacteria; order Rhizobiales; family Hyphomicrobiaceae; genus JABFRJ01. The sequence goes on from JAYSUN010000351.1 coordinate 2,002, forward strand.
CGTCGCCTATGGCGTCGCAACGGACGCCCGTTCGCCCGCCCTGCCGGACACGCCGACGACCGCAGAAGGCGGTTTCCCGCAGTTCAAGGTGTCCGCTTGGAATGCCTTGTTCGGCCCGAAAGATCTGCCCAAAGATGTCGCTGAGAAATTGGTCTCGGCGCTGGACAAAGCCCTTGACGACGAAGCCACGCGCAAACGCTTGCTCGATCTCGGCTCGGTCCTGCCCGACAAAGCCGGCCGCACGCCAGCCGCCCTCCAGGCCCTGGTCGAGAGCGAAGTCGCCCGCTGGACCCCCGTACTGAAAGCCGCTGGCGTCACCGGCCAGTAAATCCGTCGCCGTCCACATCAGATATCGGCGCCCCGAGTCAATTCATCGGGGCGTTTCGATAGCTAGGCAGGTTCCGAACCACGCGCTGAGCCCGGGCGGACATTTTGTCGACATGTGTTTCGTTTTTGCAACAGCGCGATGCGGTCCCGTCAGCTAGGGGCTTCAGGGCTCTGGTGGCATCGGTTTGTCATCCAGATCCTGCCGTGATCGCACAGTGATTTGGGTTGGTGGCGCATGCAAGGTCTGTTGAGACTCAGTCGCGGGATCGATTGGATGTCTGAGAGGTTAGCGGTCATCGCCAACCTCCTGATCATTGCGATCTGCGTGATCAGCGCGGGTAACGCCATCATGCGCTATCTCATCAGCTACTCGTCCAACGCTTGGCTTGAAGTCCAATGGTACGGCTTTGGTGCGGCCGTCATGTTGGGCGGTGCCTATACCCTGCAACGCAACGAGCATGTTCGCGTTGACCTTATTTACGGGATTGTTTCGGAGCGTAGCAAGCTGTGGATTGATCTGTTCGGAGGGCTCGTTTTTCTGATGCCGTTCACGGTCTTGTTGATGTGGCTATCATGGCCGTGGTTCTACGAAAGCTGGCTCAATGGCGAGACGTCCTCGAACGCCGGTGGCCTGATCCGCTGGCCAATAAAGTTCTTGCTGCCCTTCGGGTTTTTCATACTGGCCCTGCAAGGCGTGTCGCAAATCATCAAGACGATTGCCGGCCTCCGCGGCATTGACCTTGGCCTGACGAGCTACGAAAGGCCGTTGCAATGAGCGCGCACCTGATCGAATACATGGCCCCGTTGATGTTTGCGGGCTTGGTGGTCTTCCTCATCATCGGATATCCGGCAGCGTTTTCGCTCGGCGCCGTCGGTTTGTTCTTCGCCCTGATCGGCATTCGGCTCGGCCTCTTCGAGCCGAGTTTTATGGGGAACATGACGTATCAGCTGTTCTCCGTCCTATCTAACGATCTTCTCCTCGCCATTCCCTTCTTCACCTTCATGGGCGCGGTGCTGGAGCGATGTGGGCTCGCCGAAGACTTGCTCGATTCTATTGGCCAGCTGTTCGGACCGGTGCGTGGCGGGTTGTCATATGCCGTCATTATTGTCGGAGCCATTCTCGGCGCTATCACCGGCACAGTCGCCGCATCCGTCATTGCCATGGGCGTGATCTCGTTGCCAATCATGATGCGCTACGGTTACGACATGCGCCACGCGACCGGGGTGATTGCGGCGTCGGGCACAATCACGCAGCTGATCCCTCCGTCGTTGGTTCTCGTGGTGCTCGCGGACGTCCTCGGTCGTTCCGTCGGCGATATGTATCTCGGAGCCACGATTCCGAGCATTTTGCAGGTGGCTTTGTTCATGGGCTGGGTCTTTATCCTGTCGATCTTTCGGCCTGAGTTCGTGCCGGCATTGCCGCTGGAGGCGCGCACGCTGACGGGTTGGCCGCTGATCAAAAAAGCGTTGTGGGGTATTATTCCGTCACTCGGCCTGATCTTCCTGGTCCTCGGCACGATGTTTATGGGCCTTGCAACGCCGACGGAAGCGGGTGCAATGGGGGCGATGGGTGCCATTGCCCTCGCGGCCGCCAAGCGGACCCTGACGTGGAAACTCGTCTATGAGGGGGCGGCCGGCACCATGCGCATCACCGCCATGGTCGTGTTCATTCTGATCGGCTCGCGTTTGTTCAGCCTGGTATTTCAGGGTGTCGGCGGCGGCGAGTGGATCGCGGGCATGCTCAAGGGCCTGCCGGGAGGGCAAACCGGGTTTCTCGTCTTCATCTCGATTTTCGTTTTCTTCATCGCATTTTTCCTCGATTTTTTTGAAATCGCGTTCATTATCATTCCCCTGCTCGCGCCCGTGGCCGATAAAATGGGCATCGATCTGGTGTTCTTCGGCGTTCTGCTGTGTGCCAACATTCAGACGTCGTTCATGCATCCACCGTTTGGGTTTGCGCTTTTCTACTTGCGTGGGATTGCGCCGCCAGAGGTGAAAAGTTCTGACATTTATTGGGGCGCAATTCCGTGGATTGTGATGCAGTTGATGCTGGTGGTGCTGTTGATCATGTGGCCTGGGCAGGTCACGATGATGCTGGCCAGCGACAAGAAAATTGACGCGTCCAAGATCGAGATTACGGTTCCGCCGCCCATCCTCGGCAGTGGCATCGGGACATTACCGTTTGGCGGGCCACCACCCGCGATGCCGACCCAGCCGCCAAGCTTCAAGTAGCGCGCCAAAGCCTTGTCTGGTGCAGTGGAGTCCAGGCAACCGGAATGAATGCGACAGACAAGCAGGCGAGAAAGCTTTCTTGAGCCACATGATGTTGAAATCGCATTCACGCTGCCGCCCTCCGGGGACCGTCATCCCGCAGGTTGGCGTCGGCACTCAACCCATGTCATCGAGCATCGAGCGCAGTTTTCGGCCACGACTTGAAACGATGCTTTCGACCCAACCGACGCGACCAGCAAGGTGCGCGCGAAAATCCGGCTGGCCACCGCAATTTTTGACATCAAGTCCGGTATAGCAGTAACGGCGGCGTCTGAGCCAGCTGGGTCTGGGGTCTGGCGATGGACGCCGAGATATCCCAGCGCCATCTCAGCTTCGTTGAAAGCGAACGCGGCAACCGATGCTGCATTTGGGCGTTGACTGGCCCTTGTAACAGAGCGCAACATTTCTTGAAGTTGCCATGATCAGGGCCTGAGGGCGCCGCAAAGTTATCGATAATAACAACTGCAAGCGCTTGGTTCGGACCGAACCAAATCATGCGGTGGACGGCCCCCAAAACGGCCACAGCATCTTCTCTCCATCGGTTCGGACCAAGCCTTCTCTCCGAATCCAAACTTTAAACGCCCGATCCTGTTATGAGCAGGCCGGGCGTTTTTTTGTGTGCGCAAGTTGCACACATCACTTGCTCTCCAAGATTTTGACACAAATCAGTCTTCAGCCAGCCGTAATAGGCCGTCATAAGATGATTAAGACTTCTTGGTCCGGCTTGGTATTGCCTCTGGCCCCCAGCCCCCCAGCCCCCAGGGTCGCGCCTGGCCGGACCAAGGAGATCTGAAACCAATCTGAGCCGCGACCGCCATCTGAGCCGCGACCAATGATCGATGAACAATCGGTCTGTTGGTGGCGGCTTTTTTGCTTGCTGGCGCAACTCGCTGGTGAGCCGCATCACGCTGTTGGTGCGACCGGGCCAACGACGGCAAACGTCGGTGACATATCCTCGATCAGCGCGAAGATGGCAGCGAGTTTGGCGGGATCACCGACGATCTGAGCTTGACCGGCTGCGACGGCCGCGGCCGGCGTCACCGTTCGCAGCATGAGGCCAGTCAGAACGGCGCGCGGCAGTGTGACCGTGACGTCGGCGATGGCTGCGTGGTGATTTTCAACATAGGTCAACGCGCAATTCTCAAGGGTCAGGGCATAACACTCATTGAGATCAGTAAAGATCCAGTTGATCACGACGCGCTGGCCCTCAGCCTTTTCAGCGTCAAGACGAATGGCTAGAAAATCAAACACGCGCACAACCGGCAAATTCGCAACGAAATCCGGTCGAACCGGCATCCGCTGGCCGAGCTTCGGCAGACCGTGACGCAATTCCTGGGCGCCTTGGAGGTAAGCATTACGCCACGTTGCGCTCTCGGCCTGATAAGCGAGTTGCTCGAAGGCGTCGGCGCAAAGCATGCGCGCCGCATGGTTGGATGGTTCGGCAAAGACGACCGCATTCATGATCTCGGCGACCCAACGATATTCGCCGTTGGCAAAATCAACGCGGGCTTTGTCGATGGCCGCGGTTGCGCCACCCATGTAGGCCAGCAGTTTCGTGCTGCGCTCCGTCGGCGGTAACGGATTGAGGTTGGCGGGATTGCCGTCGTACCAGCCGATGTAGCGCTGATAGATCGATTTTGAATTGTGGCTGAGTGTGCCGTAATAGCCGCGCGACGACCAGTTCTGCTCAAGCGATTTCGGCAGCGCAATTTTTTCGGCAATCTCAGCGGGCTTCAAACCGTGATTCATCCAACGCAAGGTTTGGTCGTGCAGGAATTTGTAGGTGTCCCGTTGCTTGGTGAGATAATCGGTCAGGCGCGATTGGCCCCAGACCGGCCAGTGATGCTGTGCAAAGACAACGTCGCTCTTGGGCGCAAACTGCACCAGGGCATCACCGAGATACTTGGACCAGGCATTGCAGTCGCGCACCTGGGCACCGCGGATCGGATAGATATTGTGCAGATTATGGGTGGCGTTCTCGGCCAGATTGAGCGCCTTCAGGCCGGGATAGAACATGTGCATTTCGGCAGGCGCTTCGGTGTCGGGCGTCAGCTGGAACACAATCTCGACGCCGTCGACGATGTGCATTTCGATCGGATCTTTGATCACCTCGGTCGGCGGGATCAGCGAAATAGTGCCGCGTGACGTGACTTTACCGAGCCCGGCGTCGACCTGACCGAAGGGCCCGCGCGGCAACATCGGGCCGAACTGAAAGATCGCGCGACGCAGCATCGGCGAGCCGATCAGGACGTTCTCCTTGGTGACTTCGTCGAGGAACTTGTCCGGCGCAATGACCCGCACCCGACCGGCTTTGACATCATCTTCATGGATCACGCCGCGCGCACCACCGTAATGGTCAGTGTGGCTGTGGGTGTAGATCAGTGCGGTGACCGGGCGCGCGCCGCGATGGGCGATGTAGAGATCGAGTGCGGCACGTGCACACTCGCATGAGATCAACGGGTCGATGATGATCAGGCCGGTGTTGCCCTCGATAATGGTCATGTTCGAAATGTCGAAGCCACGCACCTGATAGATGCGGTCGGTGACCTGAAACAGGCCGTGATTCATGTTGAGCCGGGCTTGCCGCCACAGACTCGCGTTGACGCTGTCGGGGACAGTCTCAGTCGACAAGAATTCATAGCCGGCGAGGCTGAAGACGGTTTGGCCTGCAGCGGTTTTTATGGTGACGTCCGGCAGGCTCGCGACAAACCCCCGCGCGGCTTCGTCGAAATCCGTCCGGTCGGTGAAATCCAACGGCGCACAGCACCGACGATTGGACTCGCAGGTGTGCCCGGTCGCCGGTTTCGGCGCGAGATCGTCCGTGATTGACATAGTGCCCCCTTCCGCAGTCGTTGGCTCAACGTGCGTCAGGCCGCAGCACCCTGTAAAGAGCCACGATCGCCTATGCTGGTCTGCGCAGCATCAGAGCCTGCCGCGTGCAGACACAGACCTCTTCACTGCGCTGATTGAGCCCCTGGTGAAGCAACGTGACGATGCCAGCATTGGGACGGGATTTGCTGTCGCGGATGTCCATGACGGTGGTGCGGACGTGAACCGTGTCGCCGTGAAACACCGGTTTCGGGAAGCGCGTATCGGTCATGCCGAGATTGGCAACCGTCGTGCCAAGCGTCGTGTCCTGGATCGAGAGACCGATGACGAGGCCAAGCGTAAAAATGCTGTTGACCAGGGGACGGCCGAACTCCGTGCCCTTGCAATACTCGTGGTCAATATGCAGAGCCGCCGGATTACAGGTCGCAGCATTGAACCAGACATTGTCGGACTCAGTCACTGTGCGGCGGATCTCGTGCTCGAAGATGTGCCCGATCTTGAATTGTTCGAACCAGAGGCCAGCCATCGTTGTATCTCCCGGGGTATCATGAACATGCGTGGCCTCGGATGCTACACGCCCATCCCAAGACTGGAAACGCCCCCCCGAATTGCAGCAAGTCTCAATGTGAAACCCGAACCACTTTCTTCTCCCCTTGCACGTGCAAGGGGAGAAGGTGCCCGAAGGGCGGATGAGGGGCAGCCACTTGCTCCACAGCAGATCGCAACACATTGAAATTGCATGTGGATCAATCTCCTTCGGTGAGGGAGCTGCCCCTCACCCGGCCTTTGGCCACCCTCTCACCCAAAAGCTACCGTCTTCACACATCTGCGTCGCAAGCGAAATCCGTCCGGCTTACTGGTGTGTGGCGTTGTGACTCGGCTGTGTGGGGCCGTGTTCGTGGTTCAAAGTGGAACCACGAATCGGGGGCATCTCATGGGCGATATTCGGTTGGATCGACTGAACCACAAGCTGGCCGAGCGCGTGATCGAGACGGGCTCGCTGGTCTTGAAGACGCTTGGGGGGACGCGCAAGGACGAGGTCGCAACGGGCCGGTTCCTGGCTAACGAGGCCGTCGATCCGGCTGTCATCTTGGAGCCCCACATCACGCGCACGCGAGCGGCCGTTGCTGGCCGCTCGGTCCTGGTCGTGCAGGATACGACTGATACCAATCCGCATAAACACTGACTTGTGCGGATGGGTATACGCGCGCGGGCTGGCCGACCTTTGCCGCCACCGTACCCCAACGCGAGTTCGGATGGGTATACGCGCGCGGGGCTGGCCGTGTGGCCGCGCGCCAAGAAAAGAGAATACCAGCCCGCAGTCTCCTACAGGAAAGAGTCAAGATTTCTGCGGGCTGGTATGAGATCAATTTCTCTGGTCGCGCGGCGCGCCGAAAGGACCTCGGGCCTGCTGGCGATGGCGTCAGTCCGGGCTTTTTCATCCACCCGCAAGTGGCGGTCGATGCGGAGCATGGGGCCGTGGTCGGGCTCGTCGGCGCTGAGATCTGGACGCGGCCCGAAGGCCGGGCCGAGGACCGCAAAAAACGCGCAGCCGACGAGAAGGAGAGCCGCCGTTGGCTGGCCGGTGCCGAGACAGCGTCGCGGCTCGATGGTGCGGCGCGCATCGTGGTCGTGGGCGATCGCGAGAGCGACATTTATGCGCTGTTTGCCGAGCGGCCGGACAACGTGCATGTGCTGGTGCGCGCGGCGCAGGATCGTTCGTTGTTGGAGGGTTCGTCGTTGAAGGCCGCCGCACAGGATTGGCCGATCTTCGATATGCGCACGGTCGACGTGCCGGCGCGGCGTGTCGGCGCAAGCGGTGGGCCGCGCGCCGCGCGCAAAGCCAAGATCGCGACGCGATCCGGCACGATCACCATAAAGCGCCCCGTGCGTGTGGGAAATAAACAGCATGCGGACATCGTCACGCTCGGCCTCGTTGTCGTGACCGAGATCGATCCGCCCGCCGACGTGGAGCCCCTGATCTGGCGCCTGCTGACGACTTTGCCACTCGCGACCGCGGCCGAGGCCACCGAGGTGGTGCGGCTGTATCGGCTGAGATGGCGCATCGAGGAGGTGTTCCGTTCGCTGAAGAGCGATGGCCTCGATCTCGAAGCAAGCCAGGTGACGACGGCGAAACGCCTGCTTAATCTGGCCGCCCTCGGCATCGTCGCCGCGGTGCGCAACGTGCAGATCGTCGATGCGCGCGACGGCTCGTCCCGACCGGCAACGGACGTGATCGACGCGGCGGACATCCCCGCAATCGCCGCCATCTGCAAGACGCTCGAAGGTTCCACGGCACGCCAGCGCAACCCGCACAAACGCGGCAGCCTCGCCTGGGTGTCGTGGGTGGTCGCGCGCCTCGGCGGCTGGAACTGCTACTACCGTCCGCCAGGCCCCAAGACCATGGCCGCCGGCTGGAACCGTCTCGCCGACCGCCTCGAAGGCTTTGTTCTGGCACAGAGAATTGGAAGTGTGTGAATCCGGTAGCACCCAAAAGATGGGGGAGAGGAAAAGCCTGCCACATTGAGAATAGCTGGCCTTCGATGGATTCCGTTGACAGGGCGGTTTCCCTGTTCCACCCACCACTGCAACGCGCAGCCCAGGATCCACGCATGGCATTCCAGACCGGACGTCCTGCCACAATTGCACCGAACGGCATGGTGACATCGCCGCACGCGCTGGCATCGGCTGCAGGTGCCGATGTGTTGCGCAGCGGTGGCTCAGCCGTTGACGCGGCAATCGCGACCAGCGCCGCCTTGGCCGTCCTCTATCCGCACATGACCAGCATTGGTGGCGATGCATTCTGGTTGATCCATGAGGGGCAAACCGGCCGCGTCCGCTATCTCAACGGTGGTGGCAAGGCCGCAGCCAACGGAACGCTGGATTGGTTTGCCTCTCGGGGTCTCGGGGAAGTGCCTTACCGTGGCATTCAACCGGCGACATTGACTGTCCCAGGGGCTGTCGCAAGTTGGACCGAAGCGCACAAACACTACGGCAAGCTGCCGTTGCGGCGTTTGCTCGACCCAGCCATTGGCTATGCCCGCGATGGTTTTCCAGTCACTTCGCGTTTGGCCGCATTTATCGAGATGACCAAGGCTGAACTGGCGCAACACGCCGAGAGCGCCGAGATCTTTTTGCCCGACGGGACAGCGCCGCGCGGCGGGGGCAAGCTGGTCAATCGCAATCTGGCGCGCACTCTCGAAACCTTGGCCGCGGGTGGTTGGTCCGGCTTTTACGAGGGCGAGGTCGCAGCTGAAATGACCCGCTTTGCCGAGGCCAGGGATGGCGCTTTCCGCAAGGCTGATTTCAAAGCCCAGATTGCGCAGTGGGGCGAGCCACTGTCCGGCACCTATCGAGATGTGACCATCTTCAATACGCCGCCGCCGACACAAGGCTTTGCCGTCCTCGAAATGCTCAATCTCCTTGAACCCTTTGAGTTGCACAAACGCCCGCACATGGGCGCCGATCACGTGCACCTACTGGTCCAAGCCAAGCAGATTGCCTATCATGACCGCGACCAGTCGATCGCCGATCCCAGCTTTGCCAAGGTGCCTACCGCACGCTTGATTTCCAAAGCCTACGCCAATCAACGCCGCAAACTGATCAACACCGATCGCGCACTCGCCTGGGACCAGGTGCCGTCCTATGGCAGCCTCGCGGGTGATACTGTCTACATCGCGGCTGTCGACAAAGATGGTAATGCTGCCTCTCTCATTCAAAGCTTGTATGGCATCTTCGGTTCGACCGTTGTCGCTGGCAGCACCGGGGTCATGCTGCAGAACCGGAGCGCCTATTTCAGTCTCGATCCGCAACATCCCAATCGGCTTGAACCCGGCAAAATCCCACTGCATACCCTGATCGCTTCAATGGCCAAACGCGACGGCAAGCTCTGGGCCGTGCTCGGCTGCATGGGCGCGGATGGTCAGCCGCAAATTCAACTGCAGGCGTACGTCGCCCTGATCGACTACGGCCTCGATATTCAGGCAACGCTTGAGGCACCCCGGTTTCTATCCGGCCGCTTTGGCTTGGGTGAAGCCCGTGATACGTTGCACATCGAAGCCCGGTTCCCGGCCGCCACATTGAGCGCGCTCGAACAGCGCGGGCATATGCTCAATCGGTGGGGCGATTGGAACGAGTTGGCAGGCCATGCGCACGGCATCATCATCGACCCCGCAACTGGCTTCCGTCATGGCGGCTCTGACCCACGCAGCGATGGCGCAGCGATCGGCTATTGACAGCCCCGGCTCGTCGCAGTCGGATCAGGCCCCGCAATGAGGACGGCACTCCTTGCATGACCTACCGTTTCACATTTCTCGGCACGGGCTCGTCGGGTGGCGTGCCGCGCATCGGCCATCACTGGGGGGCCGCTGACAAATCCAATCCCAAGAATCGCCGGCGGCGCTGTGCAGCTGTCATCGAGCGGCAATCCCGGCACGGCAAGACCACCATCCTGATTGATACCCCATGTGATCTGCGCGACCAGTGCTTGGAGCGCGATGTGATCCATGTCGATGCGGTGCTCTACACCCACGATCACGCCGACCACACCCACGGGATCGACGATCTCCGCGTGTTCGCGTTGCAAACGCGCAAGCGCGTGCCGGTGTGGATGGACACCCCGACCTGGAACAGTCTGCGGCAGCGCTTCAACTATTGCTTCGAGGGCAAGCCAGGCTCAGCTTACACGCCGATCCTTCAACGGTATGCGATTGTGCCGGGCACGCCCTTGACCATCACTGGCGCTGGCGGCCCCATCACCGTGCTGCCGATTTTACAGGATCACGGCGAGATGGCGTCACTCGGTTTCCGCGTCGGTGGCCTGTGTTACTCGCCTGATATTGTTGGCATTCCCGACGCATCAAGATCATTTTTCGATGGCCTCGACGTGTGGATTGTCGACGCCCTGCGGCCAATGCCGCACCCCTCGCACTGGAGTGTCAAACAAGCCCTCGGCATGATCGAGAAGCTCGCGCCAAAGCGGGCGTTGCTGACGCACATGCACATTGATCTCGACTACGACAGCCTGTGCCGCGAATTGCCCGAGCACGTGCGCCCCGCCTATGACGGCTTGACCGTCGAGTTTGAGGCTTAGGACGCTCCGAACCTCAACTGATACCAATCCGCACGAACACTGGCTTGTGCGGATTGGTATCCGCACGCGGGGCTGGCCGCGTGGCCACGCGCGGGTGTCGGCCCGACCTGCGCTAGATTCCGGTCTGCGCGAGAACGACGAATGGATCAGGTTTGCGGATGGATCCGAACTCAGATTGCATCGCGATTATGGTTCGGAGCGCCCTTGGGGAAAACCG
>JAYSUN010000352.1:0-12729 GCA_043719045.1 Hyphomicrobiaceae bacterium
GCAAACTTCGACAATAAGGTCCGCCGCTCGAGACATTCAGCCCTGTTCTCAACAGATGCAACCCAACAGGCGGATTGCGCAAACATGTGGTACCGCAGCATTCAAGCGTTGGCATTTTGTGCAACCGCGCAGTTTGGCTTATCGGTTGGTGGTAGCCTTGTCCTGGCGCAGTCAACTGCTGCCAGCCGTGCGCCCGGCCAGGAGGCGCAGCCGACGCCATCAGGAGCCGTCCCCACCCGTTTGGTGCTTGAACTATTTACCAGTCAGGGCTGTTCATCTTGCCCGGCAGCAGACCGCGTCCTCGAGCAGTTCACCCAACAGTCAGGCGTCTTGGCTTTGAGTTTCGCGGTTGACTACTGGGACTATCTTGGTTGGAAAGACACACTCGCCAGTCCGAAGTTTACGTTACGCCAAAAATACTACGCCAAGAAACGCGGTGATGGCCAAGTCTACACGCCGCAGGTTATTGTTAACGGTCTGGCGCATAGCAATGGTGCCGACAAGGGCAGCATCGAACGGGCAGCCTTAGACACTGAAATGGAGCGTGCTGCGCGTTGGGTGCCGATTGATATTGCCCGTGACGGCGAACATCTGGTGATCAAGGCTGGCGTTGTCGCCAATCCCAATTCGGCGGAGAAGGATGCAACGCTCTGGCTCGTCACCTTTGCCAAGCGAGTCGATGTCGCGGTCAAACGTGGTGAGAATGCCGGTAAAACCCTGTCGTATCTCAATGTGGTTCGAGACGTCACCGCCGTTGGGATGTGGAACGGCGAGCCGATGACGGTGAAGCTGGACCGCAAGGCCATAACCCAATCCGACGGCGACTCCTGCGCGGTTGTTCTGCAAGTCGGCAAGGTTGGCCCGATTATTGGTGCAGCCTTTATCCCAAGTCTTTGAAACTGCCGCGCATTGGCCACGGCACACATTGGCAGTGGCGTTGCCGGCCTATAGGGTCCACCTGGAATCGACTTCCAAGGAGACCTTATGGCCACCCCGGCAGCATCTGAGCCAACCTTGTCCGTGCGTGATTTGCGCACCCATTTTTTCACTAAGGCCGGGGTCGTGAAAGCCGTCGACGGCATATCGTTCGACATTGCGCCCGGCCAGATCATGGGTCTGGTTGGTGAAAGTGGCTCCGGTAAATCGATTACCGGTTTTTCCATTCTTGGCCTGATTGATCCGCCGGGTCGAATTGTCTCCGGCTCGATCAAGTTCCGCGCTGAGGAACTGACGACGGCAGGTGCCGACCGCCTGCAGCATCTACGCGGCAACCGCATCGCCATGATTTTTCAGGACCCGATGATGACGCTCAATCCGGTCCTGCGGATTGACACGCAAATGGTCGAGACGGTGCTGGCGCATCAGAAAGTCAGCAAGTCCGATGCCCTCGGGATGGCCCGCGATGCGCTCGCGATGACCGGCATTCCCGCGCCTGAAAGCCGGTTGAAAACCTACCCGCATGAACTCTCGGGTGGCATGCGCCAGCGCGTGGCGATCGCGATTGCGTTTCTCAACAAGCCGGATTTGATCATCGCAGATGAGCCGACCACGGCGCTCGATGTCACCATTCAAGCGCAGATCCTGCACGAAGCGCAGCAGATCGCAAAAAAGACCGGCACGGCGCTCTTGTGGATCACCCACGATCTCGCGGTCGTCTCGGCGCTTGCCGACAAAATCTCGGTGATGTACGCGGGCCGCATGGTTGAGTCTGGCCCAACTGACGCGCTCGTGACCGCGCCGCTTCACCCCTACACCAAAGGCCTGATCGGTTCGGTGCCGACAAACAATCAGCGCGGCACACGCCTCACTCAAATCCCCGGGATGACACCGTCACTGCTCAATCTGCCGGTTGGCTGCGCGTTTCAGACCCGCTGCGCTATCGTCACGCAGGCCTGCCGTACTGATCCCAAGATCCAAGCCTTCTCCAGCGATCGCTTCGTGCGCTGTTGCACGCCGTTGATCTCGGTGGCGGCTGACGCTCTGGCCGGTACCTAACCTGGTACCTAACTACGCGCCGATGCGGCCGGCGGTGATTTTCTCACCCTCAAGCACCTTGCTGGCCTCCAGCGCCAACGCCAATTCCTCGCGCGCCTTTTCGGCCTGCCGCTGGCGATTCCAGAGTGAAGCGTACAGGCCGTTCTTGGCCATCAAGTCGGCATGCGTGCCCTGTTCGACCAGCGCACCTTTTTCCAAGACAAGGATGTTGTCGGCGTGGACAATGGTCGACAAGCGGTGCGCAATGACCAGCGTGGTGCGGTCTTTCGAGACTCGATCAAGCGCGTCCTGGATTTCCTTTTCGGTGTGGCTATCGAGCGCGCTGGTGGCTTCATCCAGCATCAGAATCGGCGGCGCTTTGAGAATGGTTCGAGCAATGGCGACACGTTGCTTCTCGCCACCTGAGAGCTTCAAGCCGCGTTCACCAACCATGGTGTTATAGCCCTCGGGCAGCGCCCGGATCAGCGGATCAATCTGGGCCATGGTCGCCGCAGTGTTGACTTCAGCTTCAGTGGCGTCGTGGCGACCGTAGCGGATATTGTAGAGGATCGTGTCGTTGAAGAGGACGGTGTCCTGTGGCACGACGCCAATGGCCGCGCGCAACGACATCTGTGTCACATCGCGCAAGTCCTGGTCATCGATGGTCACGCGTCCACCCGCCACGTCATAAAAGCGCAGGAGGATGCGGCTGATGGTGGATTTTCCGGCGCCGGATGGGCCGACGATGGCGACCATTTTCCCGGCCGGAACTTCGAACGACAGCCCATTCAGAATGATGCGATCCGGCTCATATTGAAATTTGACGTTCTCGAAACGAACGGTGCCGCCGTGGATTTTTAGCGGCACCGCGTTCGGGCGGTCAGCCACTTCCGGGTTTTCGTTGAGCACCGCCATCATGCGTTCGATGTCGGTCAAGGCTTGGCGGATCTCGCGGTAAACGGTGCCCATGAAATTGAGTGGAATGAACAGCTGCAGCATCAAGGCGTTGACCATGATGAACTGGCCGATGGTGTTGTGGCCTGCGATCACGTCGCGGGCCGACAGCACCATGCAGGAGGTCAAGGCCAACGTGAAGATGATGGCTTGACCGGAGTTGAGGATGGCGAGTGAGGTATAGCTGCTGACGCTCGCCTTCTCGTACATCGCCATGGATTTGTCATAACGCGCGGCTTCGCGTTGTTCGGCGCCAAAGTATTTGACGGTTTCATAGTTCAGGAGACTATCGACGGCCTTGGTGTTGGCATCTGTGTCGCTCTCGTTCATCTGACGGCGGATGGTGACGCGCCAGTCCGTGGCGCGAATGGTGAACCACAGGTAGCCGATGATCATCGCCGTAATGAGCACGACGTAGCGCCAATCGAACTCGATCATGCAGATGACGATGACCAACACGAACTCGATGATGGTTGGCAACAACACCATCAGCAACATGCGCACGATTTGCTCGATGCCGCTGCGGCCGCGTTCCAGCACTCGCGTCAGGCCGCCGGTTTTGCGCTCAAGGTGGAAGCGCAGCGAGAGACGATGCATATGTTCAAAGGTCGAGAGTGCCAGTTTGCGGACGGCGTGCATGGCGACTTTGGCGAACAGGCCTTCACGCACCTGGGACAGCAGGGTCATGGTGATGCGAACCACACCGTAAAGTGTGGTCGCCAACAGTGGTGCGCCAATCAACCAACCGGCGGACATAGCCGGCATCTTGCCGCCGGAAGCCGCGACCAACGCATCGGTTGCCCACTTGTAAGTGTAGGGCATCATCACCGTGACCAGTTTGGCGGCCAACATAAGGGCCAGCGAGATCAGCACGGTCCGTTGCAGATCCGGCCGGTCCTTCGGCCATATGTACGGTATCAGGCTGCGGACCACCTGACGGTCCTGGCTGGACGGCTTCAGGCTCGCGAGGATGCGCCGCAAGCGGGCCGCGGCACGTTCGGCGACGGTTGGGACGGTTGGGACGGTCAGCTCGGGATTTGGAGTGCGTTGCATGCCGCGCTCATAACCCCGCTGGTCCAAGCTGTCGATGGGGATAGCCTGCGCGGGTGCGTGCTGATTTAAAGACGTGGGTACCCTTGACGCATTGCCAAACCGATGCGACGGACCGGCCATAGAGGACTGATCGATCCCATGGCCATTCTCGCTTTCGACAGTTGTTTGCGTGCAATTTCCGCGGCTGTCTGCGTCGATGGGCGCACGATCGCTCGTTTCGAGCCGTGTGAAACCGGCCATGCCGAACGCCTGCTGCCATTGATCCAGGCGGTGCTGAAGGACGCGCAAATTGGCTTTTTGGACCTGACGCGCTTGGCGGTCACCCTGGGTCCTGGTGGTTTTACGGGGCTTCGGGTCGGGTTGTCTGCAGCTCGTGGTTTGGCTCTGGCCATGGACATTTCGGTCGTTGCTGTCTCAAGCCTTGAGTTGATGGCCTGGGAGGCGGCAGCTCACAACTTCGAACGTGCGCCTGAAGCTGAGCGCTATCTTGTTGTGGTCCCGGCAGGACGTGGCGCAGTTTACGTCCAAGAGTTTCGTGTCACATCTGACGTAGGGCGGCCGTTGGCGGCAGCACTCACCAGCGGGCAATATCTTCAGCCAGGCTCCATTGCTTGCGAAATTGACCTCACCGGCAGCATTGTTGCCGGCCCTGGAGCCGCTGAATTGTTGGCTCTGGCGCCAAACAGTCGGCCTCTAGCTTCGATCTTGCCGGATCTTCAACCCAATGCCGCATACCTTGCCGAGCGCGCTTCGGGCTTGACGCCGGTTGCCGAATTGCGTCCAATTTATCTTCGAGCCGCAGACGCCAAACCGCAAATCAGCAAAGCGCTCCCGAGGGCCACAGCATGAGCGAGAAGCGTGAATTGAAACTGGTCAGCGTGCTTTGGGCAGGGGTCGATCATGCCGAAGCTGCCGCTGAGTGTCATCGGACCTTGTTTGAAACGGCTTGGGATAAAGCCAGCTTCGAGGGTCTGTTGTCGCATCCAGGCTCAACATCTTTGCTCGCCCGCTATGGCAATCCTCCGCAAGCGATAGGTTTCATCGTCGGCCAGTTGGCCGCAGACGAAGCCGAGATATTAACCTTCGGCGTAGTCAAGGAATGGCAACGCCAAGGTGTCGGGCGTAAGTTGATCGAAGGCTTGGCGCGAGCCGCGAAACGCGCAGAGGCGAAGCGGTTGTTTCTAGAAGTGGCTGAGGATAATCTAGCCGCCACCGTGCTCTACAGTCGAATGGGTTTCAAAGAAGTCGGCCGCCGCAAAGCCTACTACGAACGCACAGGCGCAGCGTCTGTTGACGCCTTAGTTCTGGCGTTGGCATTGTAACAGTGCAACACTCATGGGGTCGTGGATCGGGGATATAGAACGTAAAACTGCGGGGGCATTTCAGAAACGACAACAGGAGGCCTCACATGCTTGGTCAAATGCTTATCCGAATTTTCAGTGTTGGCGTGGTGACGACAGGTCTTGTCTCCGGTGCAGCGTTCGCCCAAGGGACACCCGAGCCGACCTTCAATGTCCGCGACGTCCCGCTTGAAATTTCTGCCGGGAGTGTGCTGCGCCGCGGCGATCGACTGACGGACGCACTCGTTGCAACCGTCTGGACGCGTGTTTCAGTCAAAGGGTCCGGCACCTGTTCGGCTGGCGCTTGTCCCGTGCTGTTCAATGGCGAGGAGGTTTTCGCCCGTCGAACACGCGTCACCATGGTGGGTAAAGTCGGCACCAACGATACCACGGGCAACCGCGGCGGCTCCAGCAGCGAGGCCCGAAAATTCCGCCGTGGCGATCAAGGCGACGACGTCCGCCGCCTGCAAGAGGCATTGATCCGCGATGGCGCCACTCTGACACCCGACGGTAACTTTGGCCGCGGCACCGAGGCCGCTGTTTCCGACTATCAACGTCGGCGGAAGCTGAAGGTCGACGGCGTCGCCGGCAGTGAAACGTTGCGTGCGCTCGGCGTTTGATTCGAACGCCAGACCTTGGAGCCCGAGCTGCATGCCCCGCATTCTCACTGTCGGTGCAGCCCAGCTTGGGCCGATTCAACGCCAGGATAACCGATCGCGCGTCGTCGCCCGGATGGTGGAATTGATCAAGCAGGCGGCTCACGCACGCTGTGATTTGATCGTGTTTCCGGAACTCGCGCTGACGACATTCTTTCCGCGCTGGTGGATGACTGATCAGGCGGAGATCGACAGCTTTTTCGAGATCGAGTTGCCGTCTCGGGAAACGCGACCGCTGTTTGAGGCGGCCACTGCAGCTCGCATCGGCATTTATCTGGGTTTTGCCGAATTAGTCCGGCGCGGTCCGGTGACGCATCGTTACAATACCTCGGTGCTGGTCGACAGCAGTGGCAAGATGGTCGGGCGCTATCGTAAGATCCACTTGCCCGGTCATGCCGATCATGAACCGTGGCGCGCCTTTCAGCACCTGGAGAAGCGTTACTTCGAGGTCGGCGATCTCAGTTGGGGCGTATGGCATACGATGGGCGGCAATTTCGGCATGATGATCTGCAATGATCGACGCTGGCCCGAAAGCTATCGCGTCATGGGCCTGCAGGACGTGGAGATGATCCTCCTCGGCTACAACACACCGCGGCATAATCCGCCGGCACCCGATCATGACCGCCTGTCGGAATTTCACAATCAGCTGTGCATGCAGGGCGGCGCCTATGCCAATGCCACCTGGGTGGTTGGTGTTGCCAAATGCGGTGTTGAAGAGGGTTGCGAGATGATCGGCAATTCGTCCATCATCGCGCCGAGCGGGGAGGTCGTTGGCCAGGCTTTGACCCAGGATGATGAGTTGATCATCGCGCGCTGCGATCTTGATCTTTGTCGGAGCTACAAGACGTCCACTTTTAATTTTGCCCGGCATCGCGAGCCGGACCAGTACCGCATGATCGTCGAGCGCAAAGGCGCCAAGGGGCCAACCGGCTAAAGCCGCCTGCGGCTTCGACTGCACTTGCAGCACTCCAAACGCAGCCCTATGGCTGCCACATCGCGTGGAGACTGCAATCGCTGATGGCCTCGACCCTGATCAAGACGCTGTTCGCGGTCGCGTTCCGGATCGGCGGGCTCATCGCGCCAAGGCTCGCGGGGCGTGCGGCGTTCAGGCTGTTTTGCACGCCCCCACGGTTATCGGAGACGGATCCCAGTCAAGCGCGGTTGGCTGAAAAACTCGCACCAGTGTTCGCGGAAGCTGAGGCGCACAAGGTCGTGACGCCGGACGCCACTGTGCAAGCGTTTCTGTGGCGGGCAACCAAAGTGCCGGCGCGCGGCCGCGTATTGTTGGTGCATGGTTGGACCGGTCAGGCGCTGGTCATGGGTCTATTCGTGAAGCCGTTGCGCGATGCAGGATTTGATTGTGTCGCGATCGATTTGCCAGCCCATGGCGGGTCGTCCGGCAAACGTTTGAACATGCCGATCGGGGCACGCGCGGTGTTGGCCGTGGCAGACGCCCTGGGTCCCTTTACGGGACTGGTGGCGCACTCGTTCGGCGGCCCGATTGCCGCGTTGGCGATGGAGGGCGGCGCACCGGTTGGCCGTCAACTGGCGCTCGATAAGTTGGTCTTGATCGCAGCCCCGCACGGCCTGCTGCCGGTCACGCGAAACTTTGGCGCTGGTTTTGGGTTCACGGAAGCCCTCAAGCAGCGGCTCGCAGATGAAGTGACGCACGCTGCAGGTCGCCCGATCGAGACGATCAATACTGGTGATTTCCTGGCAACGGCGGGCAAACCGTGCCTGATAATTCACGATGAGCAGGACGATGCTGTGCCGTTTGCAGAGGCGGCCGCAATTGTGAATGCCGCTGGTCCGCTCGCGACTTTCATGCCAACCAAAGGTCTCGGCCATCGCCGCATTGTCGTGATGCCGAATGTCGTCCGCGCCGCCGTGCGCTTTTTGGCGAGTTGAGCGGACCGATGTCTGAGACCATCACCATCGCCCATCTGTCCGACGTGCATCTGGGGCCGATTACGGGATTTCATCCGCGCTATTGGAACACCAAGCGTGCGTTCGGCTTGATGAATTGGGCGCGCAATCGCCGCCACGCGTACCGCCGCGACGTGCTGGAGCGTTTGATTGCAGACCTGAAAACGCAACAGCCGGATCATATCGCGATTTCAGGTGACCTGATCAACGTCGGACTCCCGGCCGAGATGGCACAGGCCGCACGCTGGTTGGAGACGGTCGGGCCGCCGGAGCGAGTGTCTGTCGTGCCGGGCAATCACGATATCTACACGGGCATTGGTGCAGACCGGGGGCTGGCGCGCTGGTCGGCCTACATGGCGGGCCTGGCACACACGGGGTTGCCCTATGTGCGGCGCATCGGATCGGTGGCGCTGATTGGTCTGAACTCGGCCCACGAAACCAGGCCCTTCGATGCCTCGGGGCGCGTTGGCGGTGTGCAACGGCGGCGGCTGGCACAGCTGTTGGATGAGTTAGGTGCGGCTGGATGGTTCCGATTGGTGATGATCCATCATCCACCACTGCCCGGTTTGACGCGCGCGTCTCACGCTTTGTCGGACGCCGCGGCAGTCCATGATTTGATGAGCCGTCACGGAGCCGAATTGGTCATTCACGGCCACCTGCATCGCAATATCAGCGGCGCCATTGTTGCGGCCGCGGGTTCCATTCCGGTCATCGGCGTGCCGGCTGCGTCGATGAGCGTCGCCCATCCGCACGAGCCGCTCGCGCGCTACAATCTGTTTGAAATTGTCCGTTTGGGCGGGGCGTATCAAATCCAATTGATCGGGCGAGGGCTCGACCGGGTCGATGGCCCAGTGGTTGAATTGGAGCGGCGGCAGCTTGTCACGCTCAGCGCGCTGCCGATGGAGGCCCTATGAAACACGATGTTTGATGCGGGCCTGCGCCCCTGGCTCGATCCTGTCTTCAAGCGTTTGGGTAAAGTCCTGGCGGCTCGTGGCGTGACCGCGAACGGGCTGACGTTCACGGGCTTTGGGCTCGGCCTTGGCGGCGCGGTTGCCGCAGGTGGCGGTGACTTCACAATGGCGCTGATGCTGTTTCTGTCGGGACGGCTGCTGGATGGCCTTGACGGTGCCGTGGCTCGGACGACCGCCAAGACGAATTGGGGCGGCTATCTCGACATCGTCCTGGATTTCGCGGTTTACGCAGCCGTGCCACTCGCATTTGCGTTTTATCAGCCAGCGGACAATGCGTTACCGGCGGCCTGTCTGCTGGCGGCGATCGTCATCAACGGCAGCGCCTTCCTAGCGTTTGCAGCGTTGGCCGAGCAGCAAGGTCTGGCAACCGCTGCACAAGGCGACAAGTCGTTGTATTTCCTGGCAGGGCTGGCCGAGGGAACTGAGACGATCGCGGTTTATGCCGCGTTTTGTTTGTGGCCCGGGTGGTTTGGAACCTTGGCCTATGGCTTTGCCGGGCTTTGCGTCGTCTCGGGCGTCGCACGTATCGCCATGGCGCGGCGGCTGTTGCGGTGAGGACCCGCACAGCATCCCCGTTGCAAATTCTGCTAGACTACTGCAGTGCTCGTGAACGGGCGCAAGAATCACTTTTTGTTCTGGAGTGCCTCGGCCCCCACCCGATGTCCGAACCCGATGTCTGAACCTATGTCCGAACCAAAGCCCGACGATGCCAACCGGATTGTGTCGCCCGCCAAGCGCGAGCAGGACGTCATCGACGCGACCATCCGGCCGCAGACCCTGGATGACTTCACCGGACAGGCCCAAGCGCGCGCCAATCTGAAGATCTTTATTCAGGCGGCAAAATCGCGCGGCGATGCCCTGGATCACGTGCTGTTTGCTGGCCCACCGGGCCTCGGCAAGACCACACTCGCCCAAATCATGGCCAAGGAAATGGGCGTCGGTTTTCGTTCGACTTCAGGTCCGGTCATTGCCAAGGCCGGTGACCTTGCCGCGCTGTTGACCAATCTGGAAGAGCGCGACGTGCTGTTCATTGACGAGATCCATCGTCTCAGTCCCGCGATCGAAGAGATCCTCTATCCGGCCATGGAGGACTATCAGCTTGATCTGATCATCGGCGAAGGTCCGGCTGCGCGATCGGTCAAAATCGATCTCGCCAAATTCACCTTGGTCGGCGCGACCACGCGCGCAGGTCTGCTGACCAATCCGTTACGTGACCGTTTCGGCATTCCGATCCGGCTGAACTTCTACACCCACGAAGAATTGGAATTGATCGTCTCGCGCGGAGCCCGGATTCTTGGCGCGCCGATGAACCAGGCGGGTGCGATGGAAATTGCCCGGCGGTCGCGTGGCACGCCTCGTATCGCCGGTCGTCTGCTGCGTCGTGTGCGCGATTTCGCAGCCGTCGCAAACGCGGGTACGATTACGGCTGATATCGCTGACAAAGCGTTGCTGATGTTGGAGGTCGACAGCGAAGGCCTCGACCAACTCGATCATCGCTATCTCACCTGTATTGCCAAGAATTATGATGGTGGCCCCGTCGGCATCGAAACAATTTCGGCGGCGCTGTCAGAGCCGCGCGATGCCCTTGAAGAAATCGTCGAACCCTATCTGTTGCAGCAGGGTTTTGTTGGCCGCACCCCACGCGGTCGTGTCTTGACCGCCAAAGCCTACAAGCACATGGGTTTCCGTGGTGCGCCTAAGTTTGGGGTGCCGCAATTAGGTCTTTTCGATGATGAAGATCTTGCCAAACCAACGTCCTCTAGCGACAAAACCTGAACGCATTTGATTGTCATCAACGCGTCGTGCGCGAGTGGCAGCTCCGCCGAGCGGATATGAGCAGACCAAGGCCCGATGACCACACCCTTACCCGAACCACCCAAACGGCGCTGGCTGACCCGCCGTGGCCTCATCAAGGGCTTCGGTGGCGCGCTTGCAGGCGGCGCCGCTGCCGGCGGTTATGCTTTTGGCATTGAACCCTTTCACGAGCGGATCACCCAATACGCGGTCACACCCGCCAACTGGCCACGAGGCATGCGCCTGCGCATTGCCGTGCTGACAGACCTGCACGTGTGCGAACCCTGGATGGGTCTCAAGCGTCTTGAACGCATTGTCCGGGACACCAACACGCTGCAGGCCGATGTCACGGTTCTGCTCGGCGACTACGTTCCGGGCGTCAGAATTGAGCGGCTTGGTCGACCCGTACCATCCAACGAATGGGCCTCGGTGCTCGGTGGTCTGCGCGCGCCCGGTGGCGTTCACGCCGTGCTTGGCAATCACGACTGGTGGGAAGACCCTGTCGCGCAGAGTGAAGGCAAGGGCCCGACGGAGGCCCATCGGGCACTCGCGAAGGCCGGCATCCAGGTTCATGAAAATACCGCCGTCAAAATCACCAAACCCGGCACCAAAGAGGCCTATTGGATCGGCGGTCTTGGCGATCAATGGGCCTTCTTTGGCGGCCGGCGATTTAACCGGGATGGCAGCCGCAACATCAACCGGTATCGTGGCGTCGATGATCTACCAGCGTTGCTCGGCCGGGTCACGGATGACGCCCCGTTGATCCTGCTGGTCCACGAGCCCGACATTTTTGCCCAGCTGTCCAACCGCCCCGCACTGACCCTCGCGGGCCATACCCATGGTGGGCAGGTTCGTGTGCTCGGTTATTCGCCGATCGTGCCATCCCGATATCGCAATCGCTACGCTTACGGCCACATCGTCGAGGACAATCGGCATCTGGTCGTGTCAGCCGGCCTCGGCGTCAGTGGCATCCCCGTCCGCTTCGGCATCCCACCGGAAATTGTCGTCGTCGACGTCGGATAGTCAAGTGTTGGGATACGCAACAGTCAGAACAATGATTTTGCGGCCACGGCTGCGGCACTGACGATCCAATCACCGGCTGAGCCGATGCGCAGCGGGAACGGCAGGAACGCAATCAATGTAATGACGGTTGCGATCCCCAGGACCGCTGCCGTTTTCATTTGCAGCGGCAGGAAACGGCCTTTCGGCGCATCGAAGTACATCAGCTTGACGATCCGAATGTAATAGAACGCGCCGATGACGCTGGCGATGACGCCGAGGATCGCCAGCGGCCAGAGCTTGGCCTGAACGGCCGCAAGGAAGACGTAATACTTGCCCCAGAAACCGGCCAACGGTGGAATCCCGGCCAGTGAAAACATCAACACACCGAGACCGAGCGCCAAGCCACCTTGTGTTTGGGCAAGCCCCGCCAGATCCTCAATCGTCTCGACCGGACCTGTTTCGGTCCGCATCGCGAGCACGCACGCGAACGCGCCGAGGGTCATCACCGAGTACACGGCCATATAGATCAGCACACCTTGTGCGCCGTCCGGGGTGGCTGCTGCGAGGCCGACAAGTGCAAAGCCCATGTTGGCAATCGACGAGTAGGCCAGCAGCCGCTTGATGTTGGTCTGACCGATTGCCGCGACCGCACCGAGCCCCATCGAGGCAATGGAGAGGAAAATCACGATCTGCTGCCAGCGCGGGGTGATGCCACCGAATGCGCCGATCGAGACACGCATAAACAATGCCATGGCCGCGACTTTCGGGGCGGCTGAAAAGAATGCAGCGACGGGTGTCGGCGCGCCCTCGTAAACGTCCGGCGTCCACATATGGAAGGGGACCGCCGAGATCTTGAACGCCAGACCGACGAACAGGAAGACGAGGCCGAAGATGAGCCCGATGTTCTGGCCTGCGCCAACTGTTTTTGCGATTTTGGCGATTTCGGCAAAGTTGGTGGTGCCGGTGAAGCCATAGACCAACGACGCGCCATACAGCAGCATGCCCGATGACAATGCGCCGAGGACGAAGTATTTCAAGCCGGCTTCGGACGAGCGGACG
>JAYSUN010000353.1:0-4304 GCA_043719045.1 Hyphomicrobiaceae bacterium
GACTACTACGTCGCCAATAAGCTTATGAAGGGGTTCATCGGCTCAGCCAATATCGATACAAACTCGCGGCTTTGCATGGCATCGTCGGGTGCTGGTCACAAACGCGCCTTTGGCTCTGACACAGTGCCCGGAACCTACGAGGATCTTGAACTCGCTGACCTCGTGGTACTCGCCGGCTCTAATCTCGCGTGGTGTCATCCGATCCTGTTCCAGCGTCTTGCAGCGGCGAAAGTTAAGCGCGGCACTAAGGTCGTCGTGATCGATCCGCGCGCTACCGCGACATGCGAGATTGCAGATCTGCATCTGAAGATTGCTCCCGGCTCAGACGTGGCGTTGTTCAATGGTCTGCTTGCTCATCTCGATCAGACGGGTACCATCGAGTCTCCATACATCGACCAGCATACGTCTGGTTTCGACGCCGCCCTTGCGACTGCAAAGGCAACCAGCATCGCTAACACCGCCACAGTCACCGCGTTGGCAGAAAGCGACATCGGGAGTTTCTACGCGCTCTTTGCGGCCACAGAAAAGACCGTCACTGTCTACAGTCAGGGCGTCAATCAATCGACATCCGGCACGGACAAGGTCAACGCTATCATCAACTGCCACTTAGCCACCGGCCGAATCGGGAAGCCCGGTACGGGGCCTTTCTCGGTAACCGGGCAGCCTAACGCAATGGGCGGCCGCGAAGTTGGCGGCATGGCCAATATGCTGGCGTGCCACATGGAACTAGCTAACGCCGAGCATCGCCGCATCGTCCAATCGTTTTGGAATTCGCCGCGCATCGCGTCCGAGCCGGGCCTCAAGGCCGTCGATATGTTTCGCGCCGTTGGTGACGGACGGATAAAAGCCCTGTGGATCATGGCGACCAATCCGGTTGATAGCATGCCGCAAGCCGACACCGTGCGCGTGGCTCTCGAGTGCTGCCCGTTCGTCGTTGTGTCCGACGTCTCGCGCCACACCGACACCACAGCATGCGCCGATGTTCTGTTGCCATCTCTGGCCTGGGGCGAAAAAGACGGCACCGTCACAAACTCAGAGCGGCGTATCTCGCGGCAGCGGGCGTTTCTCGCCGCCCCTGGCGAGGCGCGCGCCGACTGGTGGCAATTGGCAGAAGTCGGCAAACACATGGGCTTTGAAGACGCATTCACGTACGCGAATGCGGCGTCGATCTTTGCTGAATACTCAGAGCTCTCTGGCATCGAGAATAACGCAACGCGCGACTTCGATATTAGTGCCCACGCGGACATTTCAGAACCCGCGTACAACGAGCTGCAACCTTTCCAATGGCCGCAAGCGGCCGGCACGAACCCTAAGGAAACTCGTTTTTTCGCCAAAGGCGGCTTTTTCACGCCTGACCAGCGCGCGCGGTTTGTGGCAACTGAATATCGTCCGCTCGCCTGCTCTACGACACCCGAATTTCCCCTGATCCTCAATACCGGCCGCATTCGCGATCAGTGGCACACCATGACGCGCACGGCCAAGACGGCGCGCCTAATGAGCCACATCGCCGAGCCGTTTGTCGAAATTCATCCAGACGATGCACGACGGCTGGGCCTCGAAGACGCTGAACTCGCCGAGGTCCGCAGCCCGCACGGTCGAATTATCGTGCGCACGCTTATCACCACGCGCCAGCGTCAGGGTTCGGTTTTCGTGCCCATGCATTGGACCGATCAATTGGCCAAAGCGGGCCGCGTTTGTTCGCTCATCAACGCCAACACAGATCCAATTTCCGGCCAGCCAGAACTCAAAGCCGCACCGGTTTCAGTCCAAAGTTTTGCGGCCCGCTGGTACGGTTTTGCAGTAAGCCGCGCCAAGCCAATTGCCATCCCTGCTGACTATTGGGCCCTAGCTGCCGCAAAATCCGGCTGGCGCGTTGAAATTGCCGGCCAGCGGGCTCCCGGACATTGGGACGAGTTCGTCCGCACTTACTTCAATCTCGAACCGGACAGCATGACCGACGTGCTCGCCTATCGCGACGAGCGCAGTGGCCAACACCGGTTCGCGATTTTCGACGGCGACCAACTCATTGGCGCTTTGTTCGTGGCGGCGAGCCCCGTCACCGTTTCGCGCACGTTCGCGGCTGACCATCTTGATAGCGCCGCCTCTGATGCGTGCGACCGGTTGCGCATTCTCGCCGGACGCGCCGGCGCCACTGAGCGCGATCGCGGCGCCATTGTCTGCGCGTGCTTCGAGATAGGCTTTAACCAGATCGTCGAGACCGTGACAGCAGGCGATTGCTTGTCAGTGGCAGCAGTCGGGGCGGCGCTAAAGGCCGGTACAAACTGCGGCTCTTGCCGTCCTGAAATCGGGAGGATCATCCATGACCACGCGATTGCCAAAGCGGTCTGAAATACGCAGGCCGTGTATAGGGCGGGTGACGCTTGTCGGCGCTGGTCCGGGCGACGCAGAACTCTTGACTCTCAAGGCCATGCGCGTGCTGCAGTCAGCTGACGTTATCCTGTTCGACGCCCTGGTCTCGGACGACGTTCTCGAACTCGCCCGTCGCGACGCCAAGCGGATGCTTGTTGGTAAGCGCGGCCATCGCCTGTCATGCAAACAAGGGGACATCAACGCCCTGATGCTCAAATTGGCGCGCCAGGGCAAACATGTTGTGCGGTTGAAGGCCGGCGATCCAGTCATCTTCGGGCGGGCAGGCGAAGAGATCGCCGAACTCGAAGCCAACGGCATTGAAGTGACGATCGTCCCCGGCATCACATCTGCATCAGCAATGGCTGCGACACTTGGAATTTCGCTGACACATCGCGATCACGCCCACTCGGTTCGCTTTGTCACGGGGCACGCAAAGGATGGCGCGAGGGTAAGCCGCAGCAGAACGCCTACGTCGAACGCTACAACCGGACGGTCCGGCACGAATGGCTGGATCAGTACATGTTCGCGACGATCAAGGAGGTGCAGGACTACGCCACGCAATGGCTCTAAACTTACAACAACGACCGCCCCAACATAGGGCTTGGCGGGATCACACCTGCTCAGAAACTGAGACTGCAAACCGCCGCGTGAGTTCTACCAACAAACCCCGCTAAAAAAGGGGGGATTACCGCGAGCCACGCTTCATCTCCCTGCCATGGCTTGAGAACTTCTTGACTCGTCGGGCAAATCACAGCTTGGTTTAGTGCGTAAGCAGGACGGTTTTGGGTAGTGTCTCAGTTTGAAATCTGCCCCTGTTGACTTTCTGAGCTTAGGGCTCACACTCTCACCCATGCTTAGCGTAAAGCATGGGAACCTTCCATGAAAGTCACGGTTCATAATGTCAAATGGTACGACGTAAACAGAAACAAGACGTCATACCCAGAAGTTAAGCGAACAATGGAATGGATAGTGAATACACAAGGCGCTGATGTTATTCCGGGAACCACAGAAGTGGTCGATGACTTTGAATTGGACATTTATGGTGCGTATCATCCACGAGAGAAATGACGCCAAGATGCCTAAAGGCGAGAAAAGCGCCCTGCTGCGCAAAGCAAAAGAACGTGCCGGGGATGAACAGCCCGATCGACGGCGCTGGAGACACTTGGACCTGGACAGCAATTGATGCCGACAGCAAGTTGATCGTTGCGCACCTCGTTGGCGGGCGTGATGCTCATTACGCCAATGCCTTCATCGATGATCTGGCGTCGCGCCTCGCGAACCGCGTGCAGCTGACATGCGATGGCCACGCACCTTATTTGCAAGCCGTTGAAGGCGCTTTCGGCGCTGACGTGGACTTTGCCCAGCTCGTCAAAATCTATGGCTCTTCTCCGGAAGGCGCCAAGGGCCGCTACAGCCCCGCCGAATGCACGGGCATCAAAAAGACGCGGATAGAAGGCGAGCCGGACGAAAAGCACATTTCAACGAGCTATATCGACCGTTCGAATTTGACGATGAGAATGCACAATCGCCGGTTCACCCGATTGACCAACGCCTTTTCAAAGAAGTTCGAAAACCACGCTCACATGGTTGCCATCTACGCGGTCTGGTACAATTTCCTTAGAATTCACAAGACCCTTCGGGTTGCGCCTGCGATGCAGGCCGGAATCACCGAAAAGCTGATGACTTGGGATGACTTGCTGGAGATCTACAACGAACAGGCTCCAAAATCAGGTCGCCCGAAGAATATCAAATGATACCTGAGGCACTACCCGCAGGGCCATTCAAAGAACCGCACCGATAGCGACGGTTCCTCCCGATCAGAACGAGATCACCGCCGCGCTGGTGTTGTTGAAGGGATTGCCGCTCGACGGGACCATCGTCACCGGCGACGCCATCTTCACTCAGCGCGAGATCTGCCGATACATTCGCGACCG
>JAYSUN010000354.1:0-4303 GCA_043719045.1 Hyphomicrobiaceae bacterium
GGTGGCGCCAGCGATCTGGCGCCACCTCGCGGCGAACGTGGCCGGCGGCACGTAGCCCAGGCTGCTGTGGCCACGGTGGTGGTTGTAGTCCTCGCGCCAGTTGTCGAGCACGCTGCGCATGTGGCTCAGGCTGGCGAACCAGTGCTGCGACAGGCACTCGTCTCTGAAGCGGCTGTTGAAGCTTTCGATGTAGGCGTTTTGCACCGGCTTGCCGGGTTGGATGAAGCGCAACTCGACGCCATTCTTGGCCGCCCAGTCGTGCATCGTGCGGCCCGCGAACTCAGGCCCGTTGTCAGTGCGGATGACCTTGGGTAGGCCGCGTTCGGCCTTGACCTGGTCGAGCACGCGTGTCACGTACAGCGCCGGGATCGAGGTGTCGGCAACGAGTTGCACGGACTCCTTGGTGCAGTCGTCCACGACCGTCAGCGTCTTCACCCTGCGGCCCGTGGCCAGCTCATCGAACACGAAGTCCATGCTCCACACCTCGTTGGGTTGACTGGTCGCAGCAGTGGCTGGCGCTCGGGTATGGACAGCTTCTTGCGTCGACGCTGGCGCACCATGAGGCCTTCCTGCCGGTACAGCCGGTAGGTGCGTTTGACGTTGATGGCCCAGCCCTGGCGGGTCAGCCGGTCGTGCAGCATTCGGTAGCCGTGGCGGCGGTACTGGCCGGCGAGCTCTTTGACGCGCTCGCGCAGCTTGCTGTTGCCGTCGTCGCGAGGCTGGTAGCGCAAAACGCTGGCGCTGATGCCCACCAGCTTCAACGCCGTGCGTTCGCTCAGGCCCAGGGCCTTGAGCTCGTGCACCACCTCGCGCCGTGCCGCCACGGCCACTATTTTCGCGACAGCACCTCGCGCATCGCGTCGACCTCCAACATGGAGTTCGCGAGCAAGCGTTTGAGCTTGCCGTTCTCGGACTCCAGGGCCTTCAGACGCTGCGCGTCCGAGACCTTCATGCCGCCGAACTTGGCTTTCCAGGCGTAGTAGCTGGGCTCACTGAAGCCGTGCTTCCTGCACAGCTCTTTGATGGGCAGTCCAGCATCGGCTTCGCGCAGGAAACCAATGATCTGCTCTTCGGTAAATCGCCTCTTCATCGGTCCGATCTCCTTCTCGGGTTGATCGAACTCTAGACCGTGGCACTACTGATCTCCGGAGGCAGCGCAGTCCCTCTTGCAGTTATTCCATTGAAGGGTTACCGTCCACGGTAAGCAACCGATCAACGCTGCTTTGCAGGTTGGAGCCTAAGCATCTAACGTAACCATCGGGAGTTGATATGCGCAAGCGCGAATTCATTGCAGGAGCGACGGCCTTGGCGGCGGCTGCGGCGGGCGTGCGGCCCGCTTCGGCTCAAGCCAAGCCCGAGAAGATCGTCGTTATGACGTGGGGGGGCTTTAACGCGGAAGGCGTCGAGAAGGGCATCAACAAGGCCTACGTAGACCAGTTCGGCGTGAAAGTCGTCTTGGATACCGGTTCGAGTCCGGCTGAACGCATCACCAAGCTCAAGCTAAGCCTCGCCAACCAAGACTACGATGTTCTCAATCTAGGCGACGGGCTGTTCCCGCTGGCAATCAAGCAAGGTGTGCTCGAGACGTTGGATCGCAACTCGCCCAATCTTTCGAACCTCAAGGACATGTACCCCCAGATGGTGCGCCCGCACTGGGTGACCTGCTATTTCTCGGCAGTTGGACTTACGTACAGCCGGAGCGTCAAAAATCCCCCGACGTCATGGGCGGACCTCTGGCGACCGGAATTCAAGGGCCGGATCGTGATCCCGGACGTCGCGCACACCATCGGCCTGTATCCCGTGGTCATCGGGGCACTGGCGCAGGGCAAGGATCCGAAGGACGCAACCGCAGGCTTCGAGATGCTGAAACGGCTGGCTGACCTCAAGCCCATAGTGGCGAAAGACACCGACACGATCATGAATAGCCTTGAAAACGGCGAGGCGCTGATTGGTCTGCTTTACAAGTCTCAGACGTTTGCTATCCAGGACAAGGGCGCCAAGGTCGACTGGGTCTTTCCAAAGGAAGGCGCCATCGAGATTAGTTGGGGTTACGGCATCGCAAAAAACTCGAAGAACCGCCCTTGGGCCGAGCGATGGATTAATCTGGCGATGGATCCGAAGATACAGCCGTACTTCACAAGCTGGGGCAACTATCCGGGATCGAATCCAAAGATGCTTGCCAACTTGGAACCTAAGTACAGGGAGCGCGCCGACTTCACCGCTGACCAGCAGAAACGCATGATCGTTCTTGATCATGAGTTTATGAGCGATCGACGTGCCGAGTGGACCGAGCGCTGGAACCGCACTATGACTTGAGCGGCTTAGAGGTTCTCTAGATCTCTCGATACTTTCGCGCCGGCCGCATGAGCAACACGCAAGTGACAGCAGTGGCGTTATTGAATCCTTCCGATGGTTCAGTCGCTTCTGTCTTGCCTTCGTGCGGCCCCCTCTTCTCGCGAACACTGATCATCAGTCCTAGCGCTGAGGGATCAAAGTTCGGCTTCGCGAGCGCAAAACTTTTCATTTTCTGAGTGCAGCATGGCCCAGCTCAGCTTGCTGTCGTGGTATCGCAATGGCGACAACTATGATGTTGCTATGGTTGCGAGCCGGCTTGCCACGCGCGGCGTGCCGGTGTGGTGGTGCACACGCGCATTCGACGGCGGCGATGCCGGCGATTATTTGATTGACGCAAGCGCGTCTCAGTTCACCGCGATCGGCAAGTTAGGTCTTAAGGTCGCGCCATGGGCGGGCGCCCGGTTGCCGGACCATGCTCAGCGCCTCAGCCCAGCTCACATGGCGCTGCTGGGAGGACAGGTGTCTGCCTACCCATATTTTGGGTTCGCAGCTCTGGCGATGGTGCGGCTTGGCCTGACCTACCGGCTGGTCGATGGACCTTCGATCGCACGGGGCGCTCTGAGGGAGTCGAATTTTTTGGTGCTCCCGGGTGGCTTCTCAACTTGGGGACTCGACCGAGGAGAAGCAGCGCCCGGTGCAGATGCCGAAACCCGCGCGTTCCTCGAACGAGGCGGCGCGTGCATCGGAGCCTGCGGCGGCGCCAACTACTTGTCCATGGGTCGGCCCGGTTGGACTGGCACCGCTGCCACATGCCCGCGTTTCCCACATGAGTATCTTTACTCGGGTGTCGGTGTTGTCACGCTAAAGATCGAGGACGATCTGCTTGGCATTGGCCTGCCGCCGACGATTGACCTGCCGTACTACCACGGCCCGATCTATGACGAATGGGGACCAGGGGTTAGGCTGCTTGCGACCTTCCACCAGTACTCTTTCCCCGGACGTCTCTTTATCGACAATCCGCTGAAACGGCCATTCTTCGAGCAGGAGATGCGGGGGCGCGCCGCAGTACTCGCCACCGACGGTCCGCGAGGCCGCGCCATATTGCTATCTCCACACTCGGAAATGGGCGACCTGGTGCGCAAGTACATCGCCCTTGATGGCTATGTTAGAGATTACTTGCCAATTCGAGGGAAGCGCGTTTTGGAGGAAACGCTTGCCTTTTACAGCTCTACCGACTCGCCGTCTTTCCGTCTATTCCTGAACGCGGCCCGCATGCTTATGTCGAAGCCACTCCCGACCCCCACACCAGCACGCGCGCGCGACTGTAGCGCCAACGAAGTGGGCCAACAGTCAGACGAACTTCATCGAAACGTCCTCATTGCGCTTGGGAAGGTTGGTAAGCAGCTCGGTGCCAACGACTACGATGATGTGGTGCGCGGCGTCATCGCAGACCTTGAGCGACGCGCCGCCATGCTCCCAGCGCTCGCCCATGCGTTGCAAGACAGTCCTGCAGATCACGATATCGTCAACGAGTGGCACAACATTGCGACCCTTGCTGTCGCTGAAATGACAGCAGAGCATACGCAAGACCATAAGGTCCCCCACAAGCTGATGAATGTTGAGCTCGTCATCAGCCTGGCCGAGGCATGGAAACGACTGGTTGAGGTTGAGCAGGTTCTAGCGCAATCGTGAATCGCAACGCTGTATGACGGAGGTCGATGTTTCCCTCCGTGCCGTTCGGAAGTCATACGGCAATGTCTCGGCGGTCGCCGACCTGACACTGGACATCCCGCGAGGCGCCTTTATCTCACTCCTGGGCCCGAGCGGCTGCGGCAAAACGACGACCCTGCGCATGGTTGCCGGATTCGAGCGGCCAGACGTCGGAGACGTGCTGATTCGCGGCCAGCGAGTGACAGATGTGCCGCCGTATCGCCGCGACTATGGAATGGTGTTTCAGAACTTTGCCTTGTTTCCCCACATGTCGATCGCTGACAACGTCGCATTCGGG
>JAYSUN010000355.1:0-12700 GCA_043719045.1 Hyphomicrobiaceae bacterium
TGGGCAAAAGTTGCCGGTAGAGGGCGATAATCTCGGCGATCGTCAATTCGGCGACGCTGCGCGTGTTTGAAAACGGCGCATTGAAAACCGGAATGCCCATTTCAGCGCAGGCATCCAAATCAACCTGATTGGTGCCGACAGAAAAGCAGCCGATGGCCACCAACGAGCGGATGCCATCAATCGCGTCTGCCGTGATTTGCGTGCGCGACCGGATACCGAGCAGACGGATGCCATGCAGTTTCTGGCGCAATTCCGCCCCGTCGAGGGCTTTGGTCAGGCGCTCGATCTGAGTATAGCCGGCGCCCCTCAAGACGTGCACGGCATTGTCGGAGATCCCCTCCAACAGCAGGATCTTGATCTGGTCCTTCGGCAATGAATACGGAAATGGCTGTTTCAGCGTATCGGTCATCGCGCGGGTCATGGGTCGCCGTATCTCTCGAAAGCTCAGGTTGACGCCTGGCTGGTCAGTTCGGGACCGCCTCTTCGGCTATGCCAACGTGGGCGTCAACTCCGTGCCTTTGAAAGTCACATCAGATCCAGCCGCCCAACTCGCGGCGCACGATGGTCTCGATGACGCGGATACCTCGAACACTATCGTTCAGGCAGGGGATGTAGCTGAAGTCGGTGCCGCCATTGTGCAGAAAAATTTCGCGGTTCTCGACATCGAGTTCTTCCAGTGTTTCCAGGCAATCCGAGGAGAAGCCGGGCGCGATCATGGCAAGTTTTCTGACACCGGACTTGGCCAGCGCTGCAACAGTTTTGTCCGTATAAGGTTGCAGCCAGGGATCATTGCCAAAGCGAGATTGAAACGTGGTGTGCCATTCCGACTTCGGCCAACTGAGTTTTTCGCGCAGCAACCGCGACGTTTTCTGGCACTGGCAATGATAGGGATCGCCTTGCATCAGATAATTTTGTGGCATGCCATGAAAGGTCGCGAGCAGAACGTCTGGTTTCCACGGCAGCGCCTTCAGGTGCGTGTCAATGGATTGCGCCAGCGCGTCGATATAGACGGGATCATCACAATACTGCGGGGCCACACGTACGGCTGGCTGCCAGCGCATTTTCATCAGTGCGCGGAAAGCATGGTCCACCGCGGTGCCCGTGGTCGCCGCGGCATAGTGGGGATACAACGGCACCAGCAGGATGCGTTCGCAACCTTGCTCCTGCAAAGCTTTGATCCGGCTTTCGGTCGTCGGGTTAGCATAGCGCATCGCCCAGTCGACGATCACATTCGGATGGCCGGTGAGCGCCTCGCCCAACTTTTCAGCTTGGCTCCGGGTGATGGTTTTCAGTGGACCTTCGTTGCGCGCGTGGTTCCAAATGCTGGCGTAATCCTTCCCCTTCTTGCCCGGACGCACCGTCAGGATAATCAGATTGAGAATCGGCCACCAGATCAGGCGCGGCACCTCGATCACGCGGCGGTCAGATAGGAATTCTTTGAGATAACGGCGCATCGACCAATAGTCGGTCCCATCGGGAGTGCCCAGATTGAGCAAGAGGACACCGACTTTGCCGTGCGCGACATGAGGATGATCAGCCGGCCAATGCGATGGATTTGGCAACTGTGTGCCGGTGCCTGGATGGGTCAGGACGGAACTGTCGAGTGGCATACCAACGTCTCCTGCAGCCTCAGCAGCGGCTGCGGTCTCAAGGAACAGCCACTGGCTTACGGGCCGACAGCGGTGTCAGATCGGCGCGTTGGTCGGATGTCGGTGGGATAAAGCCACCCCGCTGCACCAACTGTTCCAGCTCCGCCCAAAAGAAATCAGCTCCTGGATAACCGACGATGCGACCGCTTTCTCGGCCATCGACGAACAGAACGAATGTTGGGGTGTAGGCGAGGCTGGTGATGCCCTGCAGGCGTGGGTCGCCGCGGCGGATTTTCGTCAGCGGTGCATAACGCCCTTCATCGCTTTTCGGATAACCGACGCCGACCTCGCGCTCCCACTTGCGGCAATAACCACAGTTGATGGCGTCAACCATGAGCAGCGTCGTGCGGCCCGCAAACGCAGGCGCATCTGCCTGGGCTGGCATCTGCCCCAGGTTCAAGATCAGTAGGGCCATGGTCAACAAACGGACAAGAGACATCAGCGGGTTCCACTCCTGGAATGACGTTAGGAGGAGGTGTTGTACACGGAAACGCGGCCGCGCACATCTGCCAGGACGTGGCCGCCAGGACGTGGCCAGGACATCGCCGGGCATGGGTGTCAGCGCCAGGGGTTGTGAGGGTTGGCGTGGTTAATCAATTTTTCGTTGTCGAATTTGCGATTTCGCCGTGATTTGGTTCGCGCGGCACCCAAGGGGCCAACTGCATGGTAAATGCCAATGCTGGGGCATCCTGGGGCGTTTTAGCGCACAACTGCGGGGCTTGGTTCAGATCCGCTCGAGCCGAAGCATTTTCCGGTCAGGTGGCATCCGGTGAACCGCGGAAAACGCGACCCGCAAAGAGGCGAGTGCATTTTCCGGTCAAGTGAACAGCGCTTAAGGATCTGAGCCTACGGCCCCTCTCCGCGCGGCAAACCTTGAGGCCACGCCTCGTCCTCCAATTCCGGCTTGGCCTCGCGAAAGCGCTCGAACAATCTGGTGAATCCGGGCAATCGCCCCGCGAGGCGTTCATCGGGTGGCAGCCTCGGCAGAAGCGGCCCGCTCCAAGGGCGGCGTCCTCGCAAGTCGGCGACCGTCTCGATCCGCACACCGCCCGCATCAACAAACAGCGCATGCGCGCCTGCGCGGCTGAGGTGGCCCGGATCGATCAAGATCTGACCTGTCCGAGGCGCTGCTTGGCACGCCCGTGGCGCCAAAAACCGCAGCACGAGAATATCCGCACTTGGACAATCATCCCGAAGCGCCGCCGGGCTCATTGCAATCGACACCGTCTTGCCGAGGACCCGCGCGGTGCAGCCGATCTGATCACAGCGAAACGCGCGACTGTCGGCAGCCTCAGCCGGTGGCCGACGATCACCATCCAGTTCCAACCAGCGCGCCAGTTCAAAGGCTGAACCCCGCGCGGCCAAGGCTGACAGTTTTCCATCTGGCCCCCTGACCGCAATGGTCGTGCCATCGCGTCCAATCAACAGATCCGGGCGCGTCAACATCGGCGAAAATAAAATCCCGATCGCCATCGGCAGGCAACCAATCCAGCGCCAGGGGCGTTGCCACAACAGCAGCCAGAGCCCGCCGCCAACCAACAAGGCAAATGTCAGTGTCGGAATCGCGGACACCTTCACCACCGCCCCGGGCAACCCACCAACCCAGCGCGCGACCCCCGTCATTGCATCAATGCCGAGCCCCATCATCCAGAGTGGCACAACTTCAAGTCCGACGGGCATGGCAATCAATACCCCCAGCGCGGCCGGCATGACGACAATGTTGCAAATGGGAATCGCAAACAGATTGCCAATCATCGCGAGCCATTGCGTGTTGTGAAAATGATAAATTCCAAACGGCGCCACAACCACGCTCGCAATCACCGTCGTCAGCATGATCTCACCAAAGAAACGTAAGCCCTGACCAAACGGGCCGCGCTCCTCGTCATGGGTCCGCCGTCCCGCCGCTTCGCGACGTTGACGCATGAACTCATAGGCCGACACCAAACCCACCACCGCCGCAAATGACATCTGAAAGCCAGCATCGAACAGGCTTTCTGGATAGACGACCAGGATCATCAAAGCAGCCAGCGCCACATTGCGCAGTGCCAGGGCCGGCCGGTCCAACATCACTGCGAGAAACATGATCGTGATCATCACATATGAGCGGACAGTCGCAAATGCCGCGCCCGAAATCATCAGATAACCCAGCGCACCGAGAATAGCGCCGGCCGCCGCCCACTTCTTGATCGGATAATTCAGGGCGATCAACGGCATCGCGGCCAGACATATGCGCAGAAGATAAAACACGGCCCCCGCCATGATCACCATGTGCAGGCCGGAAATCGACAGAATATGAAACAGCCCGGAGTCGCGATAAGCCTGATTGGTGGCATCCGAAATGCCGCCCCGTTCGCCGGTGATCAACGCCGTCGCAATTTCGCCGGTCTCGCCCGACAGCGATGCCTTGATGCGGATACGGATGGCTTGCCGCAGCCGCTCAATCGGCGCGGTCAACAACAAGCGAAGCGGCGGCGGTTGCTCGACCTCGATTTGCTGCACACGACCGACCGCCAACCCCAACCCACCCAATGCTGAAAACCATGCCAAGCGGCCGAAATCAAAATCACCGGGTGCTGCCGGTTGCGGGGGCGGACCGACCGTTGCCTTGACGCGCACAGCCTGGCCTGGTTTCAGCGTCGGATCCTCAGCGGCGGTTCGAATGCGCACACGATAGGGCCGCGTTGCATCTGGCAAGTCATCGAACGAGATGACTTGCAGCGTAATGCGCTGCCCACGCGTTGCGCGCGGTTCGACCAGTTCGATCCAGCCCGTGATCTCGACCGGCCCGACCTGACGCGACAAGATCGGTGCCGCGATCCGATCGGTTCGCAGTTTTGCCGACAACGCACCGACGCAGATGGTCAAGAGTGCACCGGTGATCAGGGCCATCAAGCCCGCCCGCCTGCCAAAACCATGCAGGACGAAGCTGGCGCCGGCGATCGCCACGACGCTCGCGACCGGGGGCTCATCCATCAGAAAAAAATATGCCGCAATGCCGAGGCCGAATAGCACGGGCACCCAGAGAAACCAACGCTCTTGCTCGGCCTCGAATTCAGCGACGATGCGGCCGGCCAGCGAACGCTTCGGATGTGCGGCCCAAGCTTCAACATTGGTCAGTTCTGCCATTGAACGTTACACCGGCCTGAGCCACAGCGGCAGTCCTGGGCCCACGTGTCATGTGCCCCCGCCGCGACCTTCGCGCGAGGCGTCTCGACTTTCAAGTGTAGTTTTTACGACAGCACCACAGGCGTGTTGAACTCACCGACCAGCGCTTTGGTTTCGATCTCAGCCAGGGCCCGTTCGACGGCATCAAACACCAGCAACGTTGACGCGTGTCGACCCTTGGCTTCTCGCACAGGCTGAAGTGCTGCCAAATCGGCCCACTTGCCGTTCGGCGGCGCGCCACCCTGTTTCAACATCGCACGCATTTCATTCGAGACCTCGCGGACTTCGGCTGGCGTTGAGCCGACAATCTGTTCAGCCATCACCGCTGATGCTGCTTGACCGAGCAAACAGGCTTTGACGGATTGGCCGTAATCGACCACCCGGCCATCGGCCAGACAGACATCGACGGTGACGGTCGAACCACAGAGTTTGGAGTGCGCTGTCGCGCTTGCGTCCGGGCTGGTCAACCGCGTGACCCGCGAGATGCCCGCTGCAAGGGCCAGGATGCGGTCGCTATAGATGTCGGAAAGCTCGGGCATGCGTCGCCATTCGTGCTGGATGCAGTCGACTAAGACACCCGTATATCATATCGACAAGTGGGATCGACAAGTCAGGACGCGACGCATGACAACCTTCCGGGCTCGCGGCACAACAGCCGAGATCGAACACGGCGATGCCTTTATGCCGAAATTCGATACCGAAGGCCTGTTGCCGGCCATCGTCACCGATGCGGTGACCGGTATGGTCTTGATGTTCGCGTGGATGAACGCGGATGCTTTGCGGCTGACGCTCGACACGCGCGTTGCTCATTTCTGGACCCGCTCGCGGCAGGCAATCTGGCGCAAAGGCGAAGACAGCGGCAATGAACTGCAAGTCGTCAGCCTGAAAACCGACTGCGATCAGGATGTCATCCTGCTCACCGTGCATGTTCGTGGCGCTGGCGTCGCTTGCCACACCGGCGCAGAGTCCTGCTTTTACCGCGAGGTTGTCTCGGCCAAGACTCTGAAGCAGGTCTGACGTTGGACCCATTCTGAGGCTGCAGCAGCTCAAGGGGCCGAAGCCCACGTCAACAGGCTTTGATCAGTTCGCAGCCTTGGCAGCCGGAGCCGTGCTGGCCGGCGCTGCTGTCTTGGTGACCGGCTTCACCGTCGGAACCGGAGCCGAGACGGCAGCAGCACCTGGATTTGCAGCCGATGGCGCTACGGCCTTCTTGGCCAACTCCTGGCGCTGTTGTTTGACCTTAGCAACGGTCGCCGCCGCCGGTCTGACCCGACGCCCACCATTGCAAGCCCGATTCGCCAACTCATTGCGCACGACCGTCGGCGTCGATTTCGCGTCAGCAGGAACCGGCAGTGTCTTGATCGTGTGCGGCGGCTGGAGGGCATCGCGCCAAGCTGCGGTTTGAAAGCCATGCTCCAGCAATTCAGCGGCCCGGATCGTCCGTTGCGCGCCGCTTGCAGATCCGAGCACCACCGCGACGACGCGGCGGCCATCACGAGTTGCCGTTGCGACCACGTTGTAGCCGGAGTCACAGATAAAACCGGTTTTCAAGCCGTCGGCGCCATCATACGTCCGCAGCAAACCATTGTGGGTTGCGATCCGGCGGCGACCGATCCGCATGTCAGCCTGGGACCAGAGGGACCCATACTCAGGATAATCCCTGAGGACCGCCAGAGCCAGCGTCGCCAAGTCACGCGCGGTGGTCACCTGTTCAGGCGCCGGAAGGCCGTTCGGATTGACGAAATACGAATGCGTCATACCCAAGCGCTTGGCGGTCGCATTCATCATCACGGCAAAGTCGTCGACATTGCCGCCAATCGCCTCAGCCAGCATGACGGCCACATCATTGGCCGATTTAATGATCAGCGCCTGCAGGGCAAGTTCGACTGTCATCGTCGCGCCAACCGGCAATCCGATTTTGCTCGGCGCTTGCTGTGTCGAAACCTCTGACGCCGAGATCTTCGATTGCAGCGTCAGTTTGCCGGCCTTGATGGCATTAAAGGTCATGTAAGCGGTCATGATCTTGGTCAACGACGCGGGATGCCAAACATGATCATGATCCTCAGAGTACAGGACGCGTCCATCTTTTGCGTCGAAGAGCAATGCCGGCCCCGCCTGTGTGGTCGCAGCCGCAGTCATGCCGATGGCCAACGCCGTGGCTGCTGCCACGTAGCGCGTCGATGTTGAACAATATTGCAGTTTAAAACCGCGCATAAATCCCATCCGTGTCTAGACGGAGCTTCGAATCACACCGGTTGGGTGATTCCTTCTGAGTGCGGCCATAGCATGATCCTTGTCCAGTATGGCGCGACACAGCGCGTCAGGTCGCAGCTCGAATGTGGCGAGGATGCCGCAGATAAACGCCGCCACGACAAGAACTTGCGGCTTGTGCGGCAGCTCTGTGCCTCAATGCGCCGTGCGGATTCGGCCGACAAAAATTGCAAGACTGGTTCGCAGACACGGTTGGCGTGCACACACCCGTGCTCGACTTGGCAGTGTCCTACGACTCTGCCGCGGGCGATACAGACAAAACGGTTCACTGCCGCGAAAGATCGACATCGCAAAACCGATGCCGCCGTGCTCGCGCTGAAGTTGCCGCGCTGCGTGCAATGTTGGGCGCAAAATATTTTTGGTTGAACACCGGTGGCCATGCCGACGTCCGACCGAGGATTGCGGTGCCAAGGTGGCTAGGATATGGCGCAAGTGTGTTGAATGCCGTGTCACTGTGGTCGGGTTCCCCAAATAGTCCGCAAATCAGCGACGCCGAAGCAACAGTGTGGTTGTTGAGTCTCACGCCGATTCCACAGTGTCAATTCTCTCGACTCGCAGATCTTGTGTACAGTTGCGCGTCAGTTGGG
The DNA here is from genome assembly GCA_043719045.1 of Hyphomicrobiaceae bacterium. Lineage (GTDB taxonomy): Bacteria > Pseudomonadota > Alphaproteobacteria > Rhizobiales > Hyphomicrobiaceae > JABFRJ01. The sequence goes on from JAYSUN010000355.1 coordinate 7,673, forward strand.
GATATCGGCCGAGACGCGGTCTGACCCACTGGCCAAATGCGCGGGACACTCATATGGCCTTCAGGCGAGATCGTGAGTACGGTCGTTGATCGGATCCTCGGGAGAGCAAGACCGTCATGACATCGCGGCAACATCATCTGGCCTTCTGGCTCATCGCGCTGACCTTGCTGGCGATTGTCTTGTCGGTGTTTCGCGACATCCTATTGCCGTTCGTATCCGGGATTGTGATTGCGTACTTCGTCAATCCGGTGGTCGACGCGCTTCAGCGCCGCGGGCTCGGTCGTGGCATGGCTGCGGTCATCATCGTCGGTTTAGCTGGCCTCCTGATGGTGATGGCGCTGGTGTTATTGGTGCCAGCACTTGCCGCACAATTGAAGCAGCTCGCGGTGACGCTGCCCGCTGAATTTGATCGCCTGCGCACGACCTTGGAGGCCACCGCGCGCGAACGTCTAGGTGGCCATTACCCGACTTTGCAATCGGCTATCGAACGTGCCTTGGCGGATCTGCAGTCCGGTTGGTCGGCATCGGCGGGTCAATTTGTTGCAGTCATCTTCAGCCGTGGTCTCGCAGTCGTAAACGTCCTGTCGCTGCTGTTGATTACACCGCTCGTGGTGTTTTATCTGCTGCTCGATTGGCATCCGATGCTTGATAAGATTGAGTCCTGGCTGCCGCGCGATCACGTTGTGACGATCAAGCGCCTCGCACGCGACATTGATCAAGCCGTGGCAGCTTTCATCCGCGGACAAGGCACGATCTGCTTGTTGCTTGGCCTCTTTTATGCAGTCGGTTTGAGTTTTGTCGGTTTGCGTTACGGCCTGATTGTCGGGCTCGTCACCGGCCTACTTGCCTTCGTGCCGGTCGCCGGTTGGGCGCTCGGTGTCCTGATTGCGATGGGGCTGGCCGTTGCTCAATATGGCCTTGTGCTCTGGCCGCTGGTTTTTGTTGCCCTCGTCATGATGGCCGGCATGGCTCTCGATACCGCGTTCCTGTCTCCGCGCCTGGTTGGCGAGCAAGTCGGCCTACATCCGGTATGGCTGATTTTTGCGTTGTTCGCGTTCAGTTATCTGTTCGGTTTTGTTGGCACTTTGATCGCCGTGCCGCTCGCCGCAGCAGCCGTCGTCCTGGTCCGTCATGCCATGGCTTTGTATATGCAGAGCGACGTCTATCTCGGCCAGCTCGCGCCTCCGGCTCGCCCGCAGCTCGGCAATGATCCGCGAGGCTCGGCATGACCGGCCAACCGCGGCAGCTGGTGTTTGATCTGGCCCATCGCCCGGCCTTGGGGGCCGAGGACTTCATGGTCAGTGACGCCAACCAGTCGGCACTCGAAATTGTTGATCGCTGGCCGGATTGGCCGCATTGGGCCGTTGTCGTTGAAGGCCCTGCACGCTCTGGTAAATCGCATCTGGCCAATGTCTGGCGCTATCGCTCGGCAGCCCATATCGTGGCCGCCGATGCCATCGACGAGCACTTGCCCACCCTCTTTCAAAACTCCGGCGCCCTGGTCGTCGAAAACCTGGAAGCCGGTGTCAATGCCGAGCAGATGCTATTTCATCTCTTGAACATCGCGCGCGAACGTAAACTGTCGATCCTGTTGACCTCGCGGGTCGGGCCAGGCGACCTCGCCATCACGTTTCCCGATTTGCGTTCCCGACTTCGGGCCTTGCCTGTGGTGCGTATCGAGCCACCAGACGAGGCGCTGCTGAAAGCCATACTGTTGAAGCATTTTGCCGATCGGCAGTTGACAGTCGAACCTCAGATCATCTCTCATCTCGCGACCCACATGGAACGCTCGTTTCAAGCGGCCAACGCCTTGGTCGAGGCGATTGACAAGCGTTCCCTCGCCGATAAACGCCGTGTCACAAAAGTGTTAGCAAACACTGTCATGATAGAAATGCTAACCGTACCAACGAAAACTCCACCCCCTTAACTCCATTGGAAATCATGGCCGACGGCACCACAGGCGCAATCATCGACAAAGCCATTGGCACACCGCCGGCTGTGACCACGGTTGCGGATCTTTCGACGTCGCCGACCCGGTTTTACAATCGAGAATTATCCTGGCTTCAGTTCAATCGGCGCGTCCTGGAGGAAGCCTTCAACCGCCGCCATCCCGTATTGGAGCGGCTGAAATTCCTGTCGATCTCGGCCGCGAATTTAGATGAATTCTATATGGTGCGTGCGGCCGGTGTGCAGGAACAAATTGCCGCCGGTGTGTCGGTCAGGACTCAGTGCGGCCGAACCCCAACGGAGCAAATGGCCGAGCTGACGGCCGAAGCGACGCGGCTGATGGCCGAAAAGCAGGGCTGCTGGTCTGAGCTGATTGTCGAATTGGCGGGTGCGGGGATCCACATCGTGACGGCCCCGGAGTTGCGCTCCCACGAACGCACGTGGCTCGAACGCGAGTTTCGCTCGCACATCTTTCCGATTCTGACCCCGATCGCAATTGATCCAGCACATCCCTTTCCGTTTATTCCCAATCGCGGGTCGGCATTGGGCATAGAACTGCAACGGGAAAGCGATGGCAAAAGCCGTCACGCCCTGTTGCCGATCCCCGCCCAGCTTGAACGTTTCTTTCGCTTGCCACCAGTTGAAGGCGGTGGTGAAGGCTCGGCCGAAATTCGATTTATCCGCATTGAGACAATGATCGGAATGTTTATTGCTCGTTTGTTTCCGGGCCACAAAGCCGCGAGCCAGGGCGCCTTCCGGGTTCTGCGTGATACCGATCTTGAAGTCCAAGAGGAAAGCGAAGATTTGGTTCGCTCGTTCGAGACCGCACTCAAACGGCGCGGGCGTGGCCATATCATCCGACTTGAAATCGACGGCCAAATGCCGGCGCAGCTGCAGAAGTTCGTCAGTGCAGAATTAGAGGCGCCCGCGGGTACGATCTTCGTCAAGGATGGGCTCGTTGGCCTGGCCGACATCACACAATTGATCGTGCCGGATCGGCCTGATCTGAAATTCAAGCCGTTCCACACCCGCTTCCCTGAACGGATCCGCGAATTCAACGGTGACTGCTTTGCAGCCATCGGCAAAAAAGACATCGTGGTCCACCACCCCTACGAAAGCTTCGATGTGGTCTTACAGTTCCTTCGCCAAGCCGTGGCGGACCCGAACGTCATGGCCATCAAATGGACGCTGTATCGCACGAGTAACGATAGCCCGATCGTCCGCGCACTCAAGGAGGCCGCTGAACTCGGCAAGTCGGTCACCGCCGTCGTCGAGTTGAAAGCCCGCTTTGATGAAGCCGCAAACATCCGTTGGGCGCGCGACCTGGAAAGCGTCGGCGTCCATGTCGTCTACGGCTTCATGGAATTGAAGACCCACGCCAAGCTCGGTCTGGTCGTCCGCCGCGAAGGCACAGAACTCGCCACATACTGCCACATCGGCACTGGTAATTACCATCCGATCACGGCACGTGTGTACACTGATCTGTCTTACTTCACGGCCAACGCAGCCCTCGGTCGGGACGTCTCGCGCATCTTCAATTTCGTCACGGGTTACGCGGAGCCGGCCGAATTGGAGGGTATCTCTTCCAGCCCGAAAGGGATCAGGGCACGCATGCTTCAACTCATCAAGGATGAGATCGCCCACGCGAAAGCCGGGCGGCCAGCGGCCATCTGGATGAAAATGAATGCCTTGGTCGATGCCCAGATCATCGATGCGCTGTATGCGGCGAGCCAAGCCGGCGTGAACATTGATCTGGTTGTCCGCGGTATCTGTTGCCTGCGGCCGGGGATAACGGGTTTCTCAGATCATATCCGCGTCAAGAGTATCATTGGCCGGTTCTTGGAGCATGGGCGCATCTTTTGCTTCGGTGCCGGACACGGTTTGCCGTCGGAAAAGGCGCTGGTTTTCATTTCCTCAGCTGATATGATGCCGCGCAATCTGGATCGCCGGGTCGAAGTGTTGGTGCCGATCACCACGCCCACGGTGCACGAACAGATCCTTGAACAAATCATGGTGGCCAATCTCAAAGACAATCAACAGAGCTGGCGAATTTTGCCCGATGGCGGTTTTGAGCGCCTCGTCCCGGCCGATGGTGAAGAGCCGTTCAATGTCCATCACTACTTCATGACCAACCCCAGTCTCTCCGGCCGTGGTAAGTCCATTCTGCGCGATCAACCGCGCCGCTTCAAATCGACAGGCAAGTCTGTCAAGAAAAGCTGAGGCCTCGATGTCTGGTGACGTGCCGTCTCTGACGTTTGTTGGCCCCAGCATCGCGGAACTCAGGTTCCGGCGTCCCGACAATGCCAATCGGCTCGAGCCTGTTGATCTCGAAACAATGCTCGGTCATCTGGCCGCCATCGAGGCGCGGACTGACATTCACGTGTTGATTGTCTCAGCTGAGGGGAAAGTCTTCAGCGCAGGTTTCGATCTCAACGCCCTGACCAACGCGACACATCGGGCCGGTGAACGCCATGGCGGCGAACGTCTGTTTGAACGCGTCGGCGATGCGCTCGCCAGAGCGCGTCCGGTGGTCATTGCGGCCATCGACGGTGCGGTCGTCGGCGGCTCAACAGATTTCGCCTTGGCCTGCGACCTGCGCATTGGCACGCCCCGTGTGACGTTACAGATGCCAGCCGCCAAAATAGGCGTCCCACTTTATGCCGGCGCGCTGCATCGCTATGTTTCGCGCTTCGGTATCGACGTCGCAAAACGGCTTGTCTTTCTGGCTGAGACAATCCGCGCCGAGGAACTGCACCGGCTTGGTTTCCTGAGCGAACTCGTTGCCGATGGTGAGGCGCGCGCTCGCGCTTTGGCACTCGCGGCCCAAATTGCAGCACTGCCAGCGGAACCCATTGCCGCCATGAAACGCGCCATGAATTCAGCCGCGAGCATCGCCATCACACGCGAGATCCGTGCCGATCTGGACGCGGCCTACGACCCCGAAGTGATTGCTGGTCGGATCGCTGCACTGCGCGCTGCACGGCGCACGACCTGACCAAAAAAAATTAGCGATCCATTAAGCTCTATGAGCGATCTTTATACGCCATGCTCTAGGCCGAAGTTCCCCAACACCAACAGGCA
>JAYSUN010000356.1:0-1586 GCA_043719045.1 Hyphomicrobiaceae bacterium
GCCAGGAGCGCGAAACGCCATCACCGCATTGAATCCATCTAGCGCGGTGTCTCCGAAACGTCCGGAATCGATGTGCCAGCCGGCCAGCGCCTCGCAATAGCCCGCACTTGGCGCGCTGCCAAAGATACAGGGACAGCCGACCTCACAGCTACAGGCGTCAACGAACAGTCCCTGCACGCTCCAGCGTTGACCAGTCGCCGGCTGCTGCGCTGAAGCGATGCGGGTTCCGACAAGTCGATCGAAAATCGGGGTAGCCGCTGCGACGGCGGCAGTGAAGCCTAGAAAGCGACGACGTTTAGACTGTGGTGTTGTCATGAAGGTCTCCATATTGATTTATCAAGCGCGTCTTGCAGGGAGTTCCTTGCAGCGTGAGCCCTAAAACGGTAACGGACGGCATAGAGGAAACAAAATGACCGTTGGGGTGAGGGTACTGCCTCTCGACTCCGGTGAGTTTCCAGCGATAAAGCGTCAACGCTGTCATCGTTCAGATAACGGCTCGCAACCGTACCTAATCTGCATCCAGCATCATGCTGAAGCAGTGTGCGGCGCGATGAACTTGTGGCGGCCGGCAAATGACTTCGTGACTCCAAGCCGGCGCTATTATTTTCGGAAAGTTCGAGTTGGTCTTCTTACCTATGTTTATACGCCTCTGCTTTTCCCGCGTCCAGTACTTCGCAGGTTATCGAACGCGGTGCCATTCTCGCTGGTTATCAGTTCTCGCTCCGCACGTACCCGCTGTTCATGGGTTTCGCCTCGCAATCTTGATGTAAGAGTTCGTCGCTGGTGCGCGAACGTACTCTCAACGCTTCAAGAACCGCAACAGACTCTCGATTGAATCGAGGTTGTGCGCCGGCCCAAAGCGGTCAACGAACGGCATCCGGTCAGAACGTGTCGCCGTTTCATCGAATCACCTCGTCCGCTCGCACGAGTATCGACTCCGGAATCTTGATGCCGAGCGCTTTAGCGGTCTTGAGATTCACCGCGAGCTTGTACGTTGAAACCTGCTCGACGGGCAGGTCGGCTACTTTGGCGCCTTTCAATAAACGATCGACGTAGTAGACCGCGCGCGCCCAGTTATCGGGATTGGAAGAGCCGTAGGACATTAGACCGCCGACCTCAACGTATTCGAAGTATTCGCTGATCGATGGAAGCTTCGCTTCAAGGGCGAGTTGCGCAACATGGGCTTTATGCGTCCAGGCCAGCGGGGAGAATCCTAAGAGGAGCGCTTCCGCATTGTTGCGTTTGGCCGTCTTGAAAGCCGGTTCGAGGTCTTCCGCGCTGCGAAGATCGATCGGCTGCAATTCAAGGCCCAAAGGTTGCGCTGCGCGCCTCAGATCATCGAACTGGTGGCGGCCGAAGCTCGATTCCCAGAATACCGCCACTCTTGATATCCCCGGCAAGGCTTCCTTCAGAAGCTCGAGCCGTTTAGGCAGGAGCATCGAATTCACAGAGAACAGGCCGGTGACATTGCCCCCAGGGCGGGCGTAGCTTTCGATCAATTTCGACGCCACGGGGTCGTTCGCGACGTGGCCAACCATGACAATCGGGATCGTGCTCGTCGCTTTTTAGACGGCGCGAACTGCAAG
>JAYSUN010000357.1:0-12667 GCA_043719045.1 Hyphomicrobiaceae bacterium
AACCCACGCTTGGTGTCCGTGTCCTGGCAGGCCTGAACTTCCTTGTAGAGATACGGATGCGAGCGCAGCGCACCTTGAGCAAACGTGATCAGGGTGCGCGTGAGAATGTTTGCGCCTTCAACTGTGATGCCGACCGGCACGGACTGATAGGCCGCCATGACGTAATTGCTGGGCCCATCGCAGATCGCTTTGCCGCCGTGAATATCCATGGCGTCATTGACTGACTGGCGCATGCGTTCGGTGGTTTGATACTTCATCAGTGCCGATATCACCGACGGTTTTTCACCGCGTGAGACCATCGATGCTGTCACCGCCCGTGCCGCTTCATTGACATAGGCTGTCTCTACCATGCGCGTCAGCGGCTCTTCGATGCCCTCCATCATCCCAACCGGGAAGCCAAACTGCTTGCGGATACGGCTGTAAGCTGTGGTGAAGCGCAGCATGCCTTTGGCGGCAGCGGTCGCCGACGACGGCAGCGAAATCGCGCGACCGGCCGCCAAGCATTCCATCAGCATGCGCCAGCCGTGGCCAGCCATCTTCTCGCCGCCGATCAGGAATTCCATCGGAATGAAGACGTCCTTGCCCCAATTCGGTCCGTTCGGGAAAGCCGATCCGGATGGCAAGTGCCGACGTCCGATGTGGACACCGGGATGATCGGCGGGGACTAGTGCCACGGTGATCCCGATGTCGTCCCCACGTCCCAAAATGTTCTCGGGGTCGAACAGGCGGAACGCCAAGCCAACCAGCGTCGCACTCGGGCCGAGGGTAATATAGCGCTTGTCCCAAGATAGCTTAATGCCAACCGTTGGTTTACCTTTCCAGGTGCCACGCACCACCGTCCCGATATCCCGCATGGTGGCTGCATCCGAGCCAGATGTCGGTCCAGTCAGCGAAAAGCACGGGATGTCGTCACCACGCGCGAGACGCGGCAAGTAATAATGCTTCTGTTCGTCAGTGCCGTACTTCTCAATCAGCTCACCCGGTCCGAGCGAATTTGGCACCATCACGATGACGCACACATCCGGTGACCGCGACGCGATTTTCCCGAGAATGAGCGATTGCGCCTGCGCCGAGAAGCCAAGTCCGCCATGCGACTTGGAAATAAGCATGCCGAGGAAGCCGTGCTTTTTGATGAAACTCCAGATCTCCGGCGGAACTTCCTTTTGTTGATGGCGGATCTGCCAGTCATGGATCATGCGACAGAGTTCGTCCGTCGGACCATTCAGGAAGGCGCGCTCCTCCTCGGTCAACGTCAGCGGCGGGATGGCGCGCAATTTAGCCCAATCCGGACGGCCCCCGAATAACTCAGCGTCGAAACCAATGGTGCCCGCATCCAGCGCCTGCTGTTCGGTCTCTGAGACCTTGGGCAGGATCTTACGGACGATCCTGTAGGCGGGTTCAATGACCAGTCGGTGGCGCACAACCGGAATTGCAAGCGCAACCAACGCCAACGCAGGAATCCAGCCCAAGAGACTGCCGATGTTCCATGTCGGCCACTCCAGTGCGCCGTCAACCAAACCTGTCTGCCAAGTCACCGTTGCAATCAGCATGAGGGCAGCATAGGCCCACAAGGGTGCGCGTTGCATCGACAAGCAGAACGCCATCGCCAAGCACAACACAACAAATCCAAGTTCAGCCATGATCACTTACTCCGTATTGTGCCCGCACGTTCTCACGCCTGAGCGCAACCTGTCGTTTCTCAAAAATCACATATCAGCTTCACTGGTCACCAGCCATAGACAAAGTTGACGTTTAGGTCAACTTTGACACTATAGGAGCGTGACGGCAGGTGTCGTTCGGCGCGGGTTCGTCACTGAGACAGTGCACTGAAAACGTTGCAAAATGCTACAGATTGCGCGAGCCGCTCCAGTTCAGAAGCAAAAATTTCGAAATCCGCAGGCAACGCACTCGGCCTCCAGCCGTCACCGCCTGATTGGCGCTGTCCCGTGCTGGGCTTGGCCCATGGTTTGCATGTCTGGGACCACGCAGAGTGAGCTGACCCGGTTGCTTGGCATGCTTTCAATATCCAGCAACGGGACCGTGGATCTCGGTGAATAAGACTATTCGTCGTCACAGGGAGGCGTGTATGCTTGGCAGTGCATTTTTTCAGGGTTACCAAAAAACGCTACAACGCGTTCTATTTGTCGAGATGCTCGACGACCATCACCAGCTGCAACAGCAGCGCCGCCTCTCGATCGTCGGACCCTGCTATACCCAAGCGCAATGGCTTGCGGTTCAGGCCGAGCGCAGATCTTTGGTCGCTGAAAGTTCGGCAGCCTCTGTCAGCGCCATCAGCTAAGGACACTCTCAACGACAATCGAATCGCGAACTGTTCGCAGAGCGTTTGTGAGATCAATGTCTCGGTATCACGGAATTAGGACCGCGCGTTCGTGCTGGCCACATATCCGGGACCTTGACCTGTCGGCGCGTCGGCACGATTGGGCTTCACCCGCGCCGTGATAGATCCGGGATATTTTTACCGCGTGAAGGTGCTGCAAGAATTCCGGGACACCGATGATGAATGGCATGCGACTAAAAAGTCCGAACGGTTCGTGCAGCGCAGCTCAGTACGCTATCGCGTCTTGCACCCCGGGTCAGATCGGGTGACAAGCCATGGAAAAATCCTCACCGCCCGGACCAACCACAATGTCATCAGCTCCCATGCGTCACCGCACTCTCGGCACTTCCGGCATGCGTGTTTCGGAGCTCTGCCTCGGCACCATGATGTTCGGCGATCAAACAACTGAGGCCGAAGCCGGCCGCATTGTTGACCACGCCCTCGAACACGGCGTCAATTTCATCGACACCGCCGACCAGTACGCCAACGGCAAATCTGAAGAGATCGTCGGTCGCTTGGTCAAAGCCAAGCGCTCGAGTTGGGTCTTGGCAACAAAAGCCGGCAATCCGATGGGACCCGGCAGCATCAATCAAGGCCAGTCCCGCCGCCATGTCATGGCCGCTTGCGAGGCGAGCTTAAAGCGGCTCGGTACTGACGTCATCGACCTTTACTACGTCCATTTGCACGACCCGCACACGCCATGGGACTCGGTGGTTGAGACCTATGGCACCTTGATCAAACAAGGTAAGATCCGCGAGTGGGCGATCTCCAACGTGCGCGGCTGGCACATCGCCCACATTGCCCACTTGTGTGACACAGCCGGCGTCGCGCGCCCGGTCGCGCTGCAGCCGTATTACAATCTAATGAATCGCCAACCCGAAACCGAAGTGCTCCCAGCCGCCCGCCATTTTGGCTTGGGCGTGGTATCATACAGCCCGATCGCTCGCGGTGTTCTGTCGGGCAAATATCAGCTCAATGTTGCCCCCGAAGCTGGCTCGCGTGCGGCCCGCAAAGACCGGCGAATGATGGAGTCCGAATGGCGTCCGGAGAGTCTGGAGATCGCCGCAAAGTTAAAAACCCATGCCGAGGACCGGGGCATCTCGTTGGTCTGCTGGGCCACCGCCTGGGTCCTCAACAACCGCGCCATCTCGTCCGTCATTGCCGGCCCGCGCACATATGATCAGTGGACCATCTATCCCGGTGCGCTCGCATATCAATGGACCGCTGAAGACGAGGCCGTCGCCAATGCCTTCACCACCACAGGCCATCCTTCAACACCCGGATACAATGATCCACGTTACGTCGTCGAAGGCCGGTTCCCGTCGGTCGGATAAGTTGGACTTATGGCCGCGTGCCGGAGCCGCGAGACCAGCTCTAACCGTGGTTGAGCGCGCGGGCTGTGGACCGCACCAGTCCCAGCAACCCGATCAGCTCTGGCGCATCGACTGCCCGGTCGTAGAAAATTGTCCGCAGGTCAGGAGCCTTTGCATTTTCAATGCCTTCGTTTGCTGGGTCTTGGTTGCTGACCTCAGGCGAGCATGAGGAGAGACGGGACGCTGGGCAGGCTTTAGGACAGATAGAACAATCACCGCGTCACATGACTTTTACGGAACCCTGTTTCACGATGCCCACCCCACGTTATCCTCGCGTCGTGCGTATGCGCGCCAGCAGAGGGGGCGGGGTCCCAAGAAAACCTGCCGCAAGGGGTGGGTTGCTTGGGTTCCCGCCTGCGCGGGAAAGACGAGTTGAGGGGGCGGCGCCGAACTGATCCGTTGCCGGATCGCGGCTCGCTGAATGTTCTGAGTATTCTGAGCCGGTGGTCTTGGGTTCCATGCAGACAGTGTTTTGCGCAATCTTCGCCTGCAAGTTCTGCACTGCCATTATTCAGCCCTAGAGCCGCCGCACGGCCTCCGCAGTCGCAGAGTACACGCTGTTCAAGATCAACTGGGAAGCGTTTGTCAGCGCATGCTGTCAACCTCCTGAAGCAGACGGTCAGAGCGGTCGATACAGCTGCCATCACGTTTCGTCTGTTTGAGAGGCCACTTCAAATGGGTTGTGATGATCGGATCAGTGTTAACCCCCTCTTAACCACTGCTGGGCAAAAGTAGCGGCGAGCGAGGTGTACCCTATGTTGCGTATCCAGGGTGTTGAGATGTTGACAAAGCCAGTAGCGCGCTGTGGTGCGCACGGGTTGCTGATGGCGCTGGCTGTCACATGCGCCGGCTGCAGCACAGATTTCCGAAGACTTGAACAGCCATCGATGGGCTTGAATGAGCGGTCACCGTTGCCGTCGGCAAGCCTTGGTACGCGCCGCAATGCAGGCGGTCCATTAGACCGCGGTGAAACCTGGAGCGAGTCGGGGCCGAGAGCACCCCTGCCGCCGGTCACGAGCAATCGTCCGTTGGCCGATGCCCCCCCAACGCTGCCGAACACAGCAGGGCTGTCCAAGCCGTTTGACCGACCGAAGGCCGCGACACCTGCCGCACTTCCTGCGGGTGCCAAGGCGACGATTCCGGCGGGTGAGATGATCGAAGTCCAGCAAGGCGACTCGCTGTATTCGATTTCCAAGCGACACAAGGTGGCGATTGCAGCCTTGATGGATGTCAATCAACTGAAGACGCCAAACTTGAAGGTCGGCCAGAAGCTGGTTCTGCCAGCCACGACGGGCGTCAAGCGACCAATGAGCAAATCCGGCTCGCAGGTGGCCTCGGCCGGATCAGCCGTTGCGCCAACGGCTGTGACTATGCCCGCGCCAGCAACCCCCGCGCCGCTGGTTGCCAACACTGACTGGACCGGCAGTTACACGGTTAAGCCTGGGGACTCGTTGTACGCGGTCGCCCGGCAAAACAAAGTTTCCCTCGCCGACTTGCAACGCAACAACAGTATCGCCGACCCGACCAAGGTTCGCCCTGGGACAGTGATTCGCGTACCCGCTTCATCTGCAACTCAAATCGCCAGTGTCGGGCCGAGTGCCCCAATGGCTGCCGACGCACCACGAGCGGCTCCCATTGCGGCGGCACCCACGCCACCACCCACTGGGCCAACCGCGATCGCCGCCCCCAAGATCATCAACGCACAACCCGCAGGCAATTCTGCCACTCCGGTTGCAGCGTCCGAGCCGGCGGTTGCCCCCATCCAAGTCGCAGCCACAAGCCCGGCGGCGGTGTCCCCAGCGCCTGAAAAACCATTGGACAGAGCTTCGGCTCCAGCGACTGCCGGAGCAAAGTTCCGCTGGCCCGTCAAAGGCCAGGTCATCGGCACCTACGGCAAACGCCCTGACGGCACACCCAGCGACGGTATTGCCATTTCTGTCGCAACCGGCACTGACGTCGGTGCAGCCCAGGATGGTACCATCGCCTATGCGGGCAGCGACTTGAAAGGCTACGGCAATTTAATTCTCGTCCGCCACGACGGCGGTTGGGTCACCGCCTACGCGCACGTCTCCGAAATCCTGGTTAAGCGCGGCGATGCGGTAAAACGTGGTCAAGTCATTGCCAAGTCCGGCCAGACCGGAGGCATTGACAAGCCGATGGTACATTTCGAGTTGCGCAAGGATAGCGCCCCGATTGATCCGACCCCGCACATGGAAAGGTTGTAATGCAAACCAGCCTCAGCGGGTCCGGTCCCTGACGACACTGTCATCAACAGAGTCCTTGAGCCAAAACCAGCGCCAGGATATAGTGTTAGCAGGTTCGGGGGCGTTGGTGCTCCTGGCTGATGGTCCGGCTCACTGCTCGCGGACCACCATTTGCGAGAGCACAAAGGACGTCAAAACCCAGATGCCACGCGCTGCAGAGGCTACCCGCACACTGTCTTCATCGGCTGACATCGCGACTCCCGGGCCGATTACGAGCCCGCTCGCAAGCCAGATCATGACATGGCTGGACGACGCCAAAGCCGACCAGATCGTGGCCATCGACATCCGAGCAAAATCGTCATTGGGTGACTACATGATCGTGGCCTCCGGCCGCTCGGATCGTCACGTCGGCGCCATTGCCGACCAATTGCGCGACAAGCTGCGCGAAGCCGGGTATGGCAAAATTCGCATTGAAGGCCAGCCACAGTGCGATTGGGTGCTGGTCGACGCGGGCGATGTCATCGTCCATGTGCTGCGCCCGGAAGTGCGCGAATTCTACAACTTGGAAAAAATGTGGATGGCCGACCGCCCCAGCGAAGTCGCCCAACATTAACCGACCCTGCGCCCGCACGAACGACCCTTTCGCCGATGCATTCAGCTGCGGGCTTTGCCGATGCGCGTCTGCATAACAGCGGTTGGCCGACTTAAAGCAGGCCCAGAGCGAGAGCTGTTTTCGCGCTACTGGGTGCGCCTTGAGAACCTCGGCCGGAAGCACGCGTTGGCGCCCCTGGCATTGACCGAGATTACCGAGTCACGTGCGTCGTCGGCGGAAGCGCGTTGCCACGACGAGGCCAGCAAATTGATTGCGGGCTTGCCGACGACTGGCGATCTCATTCTGCTCGACGCAGTCGGCCGCCAATTGAGCAGCGAAGCCTTTGCCAACGACCTGATGCGCCGACGCGATTCGGGTGTGCCGGCCGTCACCTTTTTGATTGGCGGACCCGACGGACATGGCTCGGCACTGAAAGCCAGAGCCGGCACAGTGCTGTCCCTCGGTCTGATGACCCTGCCGCATGGTCTGGCGCGCGTTGTCCTGGCCGAGCAACTGTATCGAGCCGCAACACTGATGGCTGGCCACCCCTACCATCGGGCGTGATACCGTCTGGTGCCCGACCTACTGAGCTGATGGCGTCCAACACCGGCGAGATTTCAAACGAGGCGTCGGTCTAAACCGAAGCCTCGCTTGATCTGGTCAATACCGGATCACCGGCGCAAGTCCCTGTGCCCCCGGGCCAAGCACGCACGGAATGACCGTCGGCGCCTCGTCAAACGCAATCTCGTCGGCAACCAGCGCGTCCAACGCTGGGTTCTCGAGCAACCGCAGCGCGGCTTCCATCCGCCGACGATAGGACCAGCGCGGACGCCGGCCCGGCGAGATATGACCCACTTGTGACGAGATCAGCTTCAGCCGTTTCGAATGAAACGGACCGCCGAGATCAATGCTCACCGGCTTATCCCCGTACCAGGACAATTCAACGATCGTGCCCTCAAAACCCGCCAGGCCAATCGCGGTATTCAGCCCCGCCTGACTGACCGACGTGTGCACAACGATGTCGGCGTCGCCCGTGGCGGTAGATCCTGCCGAGTTCACTGCCGCTTGAAAGCGCGCACCCAAAGCCTCAACCACCGGACGCCGCGTCGGATCGACATCCACCACCGTCACCTCAGCCCCCGGTAACTGCGCCGCAATGCTGGCGGCCATCAAGCCGACAATGCCAGCGCCGACGATCACAATTCTGTCCGCCGGCCCAGCCCCCGCATCCCACAACGCATTCAGCGCTGTCTCGGCATTGGCCGCCAAGGTCGCCCGTCGTGCCGGCACAGAATCTGGGATTGGCACCAGCATCGAGATCGGAGCGTTAAACACATCCTGATGTGGATGCAGGCAAAACACGGTCCGGCCCTGCAGTTCCGACGGCCCGATATCGACGACACCCACGGCGCAGTAGCCATACTTCACCGGAAACGGAAACGTGCCACCTTGCATTGGCGCACGCATCCGCTCCCATTCACTCGCACCCACTTTGCCGCCAAACACCAGCCGCTCGGTTCCCCGGCTGATGCCACTGAACAAAGTCCTCACCCGTGCCTCGTCTGGCTTTGGTGCCGCCAACTGCTCCGGCAGCAATTCCGCGATGCCCGGCTTGACGTACCAGAGCGCGCGTGCCGTCTGGATTTTCCCGGTCGACCGGCGTTGCGTCATTGTGGCGGCTCCTGGGCTGTCGCCCCGCGGCGTGATCTATAACCGGTTCGGGCGTCGCGAGCATCCGTCATGATTGTCGATTTGGCCATCCCCGCTGGACCGGCTCTCGAGCATTGTGGCAAACCAGCGCTCGGCAAGCGGGGAGCCGAAAAATATTGTCACCGCGCATTCACCCGGGGTTCACGGCCAGAACGGCTGATGTGGCAACCACAAAGTCATGTCCTTGCGGTGGATCCCCCTCATGTCTGATACGTTGAACGAGCGCGCAACGCTTGCGCCTTCCCTTGAGCCTAACCTTGGACCTGCTGTCTCCATGAGCTACACGACACCCACTGGACTACAGACACTTACTGATCTGGCCAACCGCCGTCGCATCGTGATCGCGCTCAATGTGGTCACGTATGGCGCCATGCTCTGGGTTGCAGCCCGCGTGCTCGGCCACGGCGGCTGGAGCCTAATCGACGTCGTCATGTTCGTGTGTTTCGGACTCGGCACGCCCTGGACCGTGCTCGGCTTCTGGAACGCCATCATTGGCCTGTGGCTCTTGCATTGGCACAAAGACCCCATCAAGGAGGTCGCACCCTATGCTGCGGCAGGCGACGCCAACACGCGCCTCGTGACCAAAACCGCGATCTTCATGACCGTGCGCAACGAGGATCCGACCCGCGCGATCCATCGCTTGAAGACCGTCAAAACCTCTGTCGACGCAACTGGCGAGGGTCACGTTTTCTCGTACTTTATTTTATCCGATACCAACGACGATGCTGTCGCCGTTGTTGAAGCAAAGGCATTTGCCGACTGGAAAGCCAGCGACAAAGACGGCGACCGCCTAATCTATCGCCGTCGCACCGACAACACGGGCTACAAGGCTGGCAACGTGCGGGACTTTTGCGACCGTTGGGGCCGCGATTTTGAGCTGATGCTACCGCTCGATGCCGATAGCGTCATGTCCGGCGATGCGATCGTCAAACTCGTCCGTATGATGCAGTCGCACCCCAAAATCGGCATTCTGCAATCGCTTGTTGTCGGCATGCCGTCGCAATCCGCTTTCGCCCGCACCTTCCAGTTCGGCATGCGTCACGGCATGCGCGCCTACACCATGGGCCAATCGTGGTGGGTTGGTGATTGCGGCCCGTTCTGGGGCCATAACGCAGTGGTCCGCATCAAGCCATTTACCGAGCAATGCGAGTTGCCGATCCTGCCGGGCAAACCGCCGCTCGGGGGCCACGTGCTCAGCCACGACCAAGTTGAAGCCACCTTCATGCGCCGCGCCGGCTATGAAGTCCGCGTGCTGCCGATCGAGAACGGCTCGTGGGAAGAAAATCCGCCAACGATGCTTGATTTCGCCAAGCGCGACGTGCGCTGGTGCCAGGGCAATATGCAGTATACCAAGTTGCTCAATACGCCCGGGCTCTACCCCATGAGCCGTTTCCAGCTGGTCTGGGCGATCCTGATGTTCCTCGGTATTCCCGCCTGGACGCTGATGATCGCACTGTTACCGCTGGCCGCCTATCAGTCGCGGGGCATCGCCGACTATCCGACTGGCCTCGCCATCTTCCTCTACATTTTGTTCTTCACCATGTACCTGATGCCGAAAATTGCGGGCCTGATCGATGCGGTCATGACCAAGGGTGGCGTGGCGCGTTACGGTGGCCCGGTTCGCTTCGTGGCGAGTGCCGCGCTCGAGCTGGTCTTTTCATTTCTGCAAGGTGCCGTTTCGACCATTCGCACCACCATCTTCATGATCGGACTTGCCTTCGGCAAGTCTGTCACCTGGGGCGGTCAATCGCGCGATGCGTATGGCATTTCCTGGACCACGGCGGTCCGCGAGCTCTGGCCGCAGACTGTTTTCGGCGTCATCGTCTGCGGCTGGCTGTTAGTGATCGCACCAGCTGTGTTCTGGTGGAGCTTGCCGCTGACGGCCGGTTATCTGGTCGCAATCCCGTTCGCTGTTGGCACAGCATCGCCAGCCGTGGGCCGCCTTTTCGTCAAGCTCGGACTCTGCGGTATTCCCGAGGACTTCGCGCCGCCCGTGGAAGTCTCGGCGGTGCTCAAGGGTTGAAGGCGGGCCGCCAAACGTTGACGGCTCCGGTGTTCTGGCTCGAAATGTGATCGAAACTTTCACAGCCGCACAGGTCCTATGGAACCAACTGTGCGGCGATCCGAGACTTGACTAGCTGCGTTTCCAGAGTAGTGTGTCACGCAACATACGGGCTGCCTTCAAAGCAGTCCGGCCTATTATCATTCGGCCCACCTTACCTCTGTAGGGGAGCCTCGTAGAGCGATCCGAGACCGTCATGGCTAAGCCCGTCACCCAGAAGATCAAGTTGAACAGCACGGCTGGTACTGGCTTTTTCTATGTCACCAAGAAAAACCCACGGACTTCCACGGAAAAACTGGTGTTCAAAAAGTACGACCCCATCGCGCGCAAGCACGTGGATTTCAAAGAAGGTAAGATTAAGTGATTTTGGCAACGGGCGGGTCTGGATTCAGGTCCAGACGCGCAAGGTGGCCCGGCAGTTTCGGCAGCTCAGCATTATCGGCAGCACAATTTTATCCACAGGCGCGAAATCGCACTCAGGCATGCATCGGTTCTGCTTCGTTCAGAGCGATGCAAGTTACACCAAAAACCTAAGTTGAGCGGTTTTATTGAGCGCAACCTAGGCCTCCACAAATGACACCGATGGCTCTTGGATGGGCAGCAATCCAAGACCGGCGCCTATCCAAGGCTGGTGACAAACCAATCGCATCGAGGTGGGAATTATCACAAAGAGGGTGTTGGCCGCAGATAGCGGTCGAGCCCAAGGCGTCCGGCAGCGGGGTATGTTCCCGGACACTCTTGGACTCGACCTGTTAAGTAGTGGCACAAAGAGGGCGTTGGCCATCCACTCAACAACCGGTCGCAGCAGCGCAGCTTCGAGAGGAGGCCACTCCTCAAGCCACTTGCATTGACCGCACTCTACGGCATCAGGAGATGCGGCGGACCTGATAGTCCGTAGAGATCTCGAAATTCTAACAGTTGAGAAGTTTTTGTGACCCCTGCGCAACGTACACACTAATTATGGGCCCGCACACAGATGACCTCTGGACTTCTCGTTCGAATCACGCAAGCATACCCTGAAATATTGCGCAACATAATTTTATGTTACCAATCCCGTCGAGGTTGCTTTCTAGTGGTTCAGCTACTGTCTGATGGTTAAGATGACAGCCAATCAAGACCGATCTTTGGCAGCAAAATGCTTTCCGTGCGACAGCCGTTGGCAATAAGTCCTAGGTCCAAAGTCGGACCTAAGCAGCGTCAGCGACAACACGATTGCGCCCATCGCGTTTGGCGGCATAGAGCGCTTGATCGGCCCGCTTAAAGAGCGTTTCGGCCGTATCGTTGCGGTGCTCCATTGTCGCCAAGCCGACACTCGCGGTGACCCGCAGACGGGCTTCAGAGTTAGCCTGGAAAGGCTCGGCCGCGATACACGCGCGCAGTCGTTCACCCACCTGAAATGCCCGGCCAATAGCGGTGTCGGGCATGATGATCACAAATTCCTCGCCGCCCATGCGGCAGGCCAAATCAATGCCCCGAGTGTTGCGACGGAACCGCGAAGCAAACTCGCGCAACACGACATCGCCAGCGTCATGACCATGTGTATCGTTGATCCGTTTGAAAAAATCGATATCTGCGACCAGCACTGACAGCGGCCGCCCGGTTTCGAGCGACGTCTGAACCAGGGTCTTGAGGTGGGATTCCATATAGCGCCGGTTGTATAGCCCCGTCAGGCCATCGGTAATGGCCGCCTCAACGCTTTGCTCAATGCTGATGCGCAGCACGTCGGTATGGCGTTTGCGCGCCACCTGGGTGCGCACGCGAGCCACAATTTCATTTCTGTCGAGTGGCCGGACAAAGTAGTCGTTCACCCCCATGTCGAGGCCGCGCAACAGCCGCGCATCATCACCTGGCTCGACAACAATCACGATCGGCAAGTGCCGGGTCTTTTCCATTTGACGGATTTGCGAGCACAGGCGCAAACCATCGAATGCCACCATTGCCAAGCTGACAATGATGCAATCGTAGTCCCGCTCATTCAAGGCAGCCAATGCCGACTGCGGCTCTGATACCAGCACGACGGTGTGCGATTGTTCCAACGCCTCGCTGATACGTTTGGCCGAACGTGGCATGTCATCGACGATCATGATCTGGCCGCCAGATCCAGCTTCAGCCCACTGAATCAAGTTGCTGGTCGCCACTCCCATCTGCTGCGTCGTCGACGCACGTGAGATCATCTCGTCGTTGAGCACCTTAAGGCGGGCCAAGTTCTTGACGCGCGTCACCAAAGCCACATCGTCGACCGGCTTAGTCAGAAAATCATCGGCACCTGCATCAAGTCCCTGAATTCGATCCGAAGGCTGATCGAGTGCTGTCACCATCACGACCGGGATATGCTGAAGTTTGGGATCCTGTTTGATCCGTCGGCAAACCTCGTAACCGTCCATTCCC
>JAYSUN010000358.1:0-4283 GCA_043719045.1 Hyphomicrobiaceae bacterium
GTTGCCCTGACAAAGCTGGCGATCGAGCGCGAAGAAGCGTATCTCGAGGTACGTTTCGGCGACGCTTACCGGGCCTATAAGGCGAAAGTTCGCCGTTGGTTGTAACTGTCGGGCAGTTCCCGTCTCGACTTGAAGTCAATCATGTAATCGCCGCATTCCCTAAGCTTATGTGCGCGCGACGAAAGAGGCGGGAAGTATGGCCAGACGGCTACGCTCCCGTTGGACGTTGGAGGGCCTGCCATGTCGCGTGTTCGCCGGACGATCGATGCCACAGCTCTCGCAACGGTCCTGGTCAGTGCGACCCTTCTCGCCCTCTCCGGTCACTCGGCCGCCGCGCAAACTGCAAGCCGCGATAGCATTGCCGATCTGCTGAAGCGCTCCGAAACATCGCCCCAGCAAGGCAAGCCACCGGCTGATCCGCGCCAGAATGATCAGGCCTTTGAGCAGGCGCAGCGCCTGATGAAGGCCGTCGACGCCGTGCTGCAGGACACGGCTCGGAATCGCGGAGAAGCCACCAAGTTGCCGTCCAAGAACGACTTCATGCTGCCGCCGATCTTTACTGAGACGCGCGAAGACCGGGAAAAGAAGATCAAGGATTTGATGGATGCTGTCCTTGGCATCGTCACGGATGTACCGGTCGTCGATATTCAGAAAAAGGTGGATGGCTTCCGCAAAAATGTCCGCGAACTGGAAAACCGCATCGTCACTCTGCGCGAGAAACAACTGATGGCGCCGAAGGATGGCGCGCTGCCGGGCGTACTGACCGATACCGTTGATAGTCTCGGCAAGGACATTGCAGAGAGCCAGAAAAAGGTTGACCTCAACAAAGACGAGATCAAAAAATCCAAGGCCGAGATTGGCTTGGCGCTGGCAAAGTCCGGCATTACGCTCGGGCCCGAACAGGTCGATCTCCTGCTCGATGGCGTGTTGTCGGGCGATCTCGTTCGGCTCGTCGCGGTCTTCAATTCGGCCAAGGTGATTGACAGCCAACTCGCCAAACTGATGGCGCAAAGTGGCGAGAATGTCGAAGCTGCGCGCAAGTATTTTGCCATGCACGCAGCCCTGTTCGCGATGCTCGTGCACTCCCAGGACATCGTGATCAACAAAATCGATACCCAATATCTGCCGAAGCTCGAGGCCATTCAAAAGGATGTCGCCGCGGCCCGCGCCAAGACCGCGGATCTGCTCCGCGGCGAGAACCGTCCGGATCAGAAGCGCGTTCTGGAATCCAATCGTGAAAGCCAGCGATTGGCCGAGGAGGCCGCGACTGGTTATCGTCGTTATCTGCAGCAGCAACGCCAGCAGATTGCCTCAGCCCGCGCGAAGGCGGCCCACGACCTGCGTATTGCCGACAACACCTTTGAAACGGTTGAAGCCAGTTTTCAGCTGCGCAATCTGATGCGCGACAGTTCGCAGTCGTTCGAGGCCTTGCAACGGCTGGAAGCGCCAACATTTGATCAGATCTTCAAGAACGAGCAACTGCGCAAGGAATTCGAAAACCTGACCCGTAAGCTCGATGCGCCGTCATCGTAAGCGGGGCCTGCCTGATGCCTTGCCGGCGGCCCGGCGCGCGGCGAGTTAAGCTAATTTCTTAAGCTCACTTGTGGATTTTGCGGCACAATCGCGGCACACGCGTTAAGCTTTGGGCAACCCTATGGTTCAGCCTGGAGTTCAATCATGCGCGCTGTCTTGTTAGCCCTTGCCATGTCGGCCGTGTCGACCGCAGCCCTCGCTCAAGCGGTCACCACGCGCATCGAAACCCGCCCCTACTACGGTGCTATCGTCACTATTGAACAGGGCGTTCGCGTCTGGCGTGCACTGCCACCACATGACCGCATCATCATCAATCCGGAAGGCCGCACGCCGATCTCCCTCGGCGTCAATCAATACGGCCCGATCCAGCACAGCAGCAGCCAGGGCAACACTTACGGCAAGTCGACTGCAAACCATGGTCCTCGCGGCAAGCTCATCAACGTGCGCTGAAAACGGACTGTGACGTGGCTGCGGGTTTGATGGTATCGTCACGGCGTCAGCCCCGACATCCGGACCGTAGCCAAATCCATGACCGCGTTTATTCTCCGCCGCCTGATGCAGAGCGCAGCCGTCGTCGTGGTCATGTCCATGATCGTGTTCTTCGGCGTGCATGTGGTCGGCGACCCCATCTATCTGTTGATCAATCCGCAAGCCGACCAAAAGGATATTGAGGCTGCAATCAAGGCATTGGGCCTGGATCGCCCGATCTACGAGCAGTACTGGCACTTCGTCCTCGGCGCCCTCAAAGGCGATCTCGGCAAGAGCTTCATTTTCGGCGAGAGTGCACTCAAGGTCATCATCCAGCGGATGCCGGCGACGCTTGAGCTTGCTTTTGCCGCCATCGTCATGGCCATCTTGCTCGGCATCCCCTTAGGCCTTTACGCAGGCCTCAAGCCCGACAGCAAAGTCTCCAAATCAATCATGGCCGTTTCGATCCTCGGCTTCTCGCTGCCGACCTTCTGGGTTGGCCTGATGATGATCATGGTGTTCGCCGTCATGCTCGGCTGGCTGCCATCAACCGGGCGTGGGCCGACGGCCACCTATTTCGGCATTACCACCAGCCTCTTCACGGCCAAAGGCCTGCAGCACATGCTCTTGCCGGCCATCAATCTGGCACTCCTGAAAATCTCGCTGGTCATCCGCCTCACGCGGGCGGGGACGCGCGAAGCCATCCACCAGGACTACATCAAATTCGCTCGTGCCAAAGGCCTGTCTCAGCGGCGTGTCATCGGCGTGCACCTGCTGAAGAACATCCTGATCCCGGTCATCACGGTGCTCGGCCTGGAGTTTGGCAACCTCGTCGCCTTCTCGGTCGTGACCGAGACCATTTTCGCCTGGCCCGGCATGGGCAAGTTACTGATCGGCTCGATCCAATCCCTCGACCGGCCGGTGATTGTCGCCTATCTGATCATCATTGTGTTGATTTTCGTGGTCATCAATCTGCTGGTCGATATCCTCTATTCCATCCTCGACCCGCGGGTGCGGCTCGGCGAGCAAAGCGCGTAGCGTGGCTGGCGTCTCCGTGTGCTGACCCGGGGATAGTCCCTCGTGCAGGCACGAACACTCACCGCTTGTGTGGCACGGCTGACGGAAGAACCATTGCGACGACTGGCGACGGCAATCCGAAGGTGCAAGAGCAGCGATCATTGCAGGCAGCCCGATCTCGGATAGTGAACCTGCTTCTTCATCGTGCTGAAAGTTCATAGGCACCAAACAAGAAAATTGAAATGTGCTCGTCGAGGCTGACGACGTCGGGTCATCTCCCAATGATCAGACAAAGGCGCGTCCGGTCCGACACTTCAGACGACGACCAGTATGGGTCAACAGCCCGCGTCACTGTGACCCACAGGGATCGGTCGGTCGACACTCGATACCGACCGGTTGACGAACAGACCGTGGCCGTTGGAAGGTACTCCCCGATACCGACCGGGCCGGCGCCGATGCTGGTTCGACGGCCTCGGGCCAATTGCTGCCGTCATCGACCAAGCGCGGGAGCACGGCAGCTTTACCCTATTCCGGACCTACCGCATCCTGTTGCCCTACTCGGGACGAGAAGCGGCCGACAGCGCTGTCTCGACCAAGGCGATCCAATCCAGAGTGTAAGGGTCCAGTTCTCTCGTTTCCGCCATCGCTCGAAGCGGCTGAACCGCCGTCTCCAAAATATTCTGCATGGCAGAACTGAATGGTGCTGCCGCCTGAAACGCTGCAACGGCCGCCTGCCTGCGGGCGAGCGCACCCTCGGCCTGGTGATTACGCTCCTCTTCGTAAACTGAGGACGCGAGGCGCGAATGCGAACCGGCGTTCCGGCAGGCCTCATAGGCTGCAGTCCAGAACACGGCACATACGACATCTAGCACATATGTCTCATTATCGGGATCGTTGCTCACGAGCGATGTGAGCAACTTGAGCTCCTCAACCAAGTGGTCCAGCGCGCGGTCAATCTCTCCCTCCGTGCCGTGAAAGCCAGCTAGTCGATAGAGCCCAACGCAGAGGCCGCGCTGGAAGTCGAGGTTGGTTTCGTCGGCGGCGGCAAGCTTGCGCCAGATGGCGAGCGATTGCTGGAAGTGGTCGAGGGCGGCGGCGCGATCTCCGGCGGCCAGTTTCAGATCGCCGACCTTTGTCAGTCCGACCGAGAGGCCGCGCTGGAAGTCGAGGTTGGTTTCGTCGGCGGCGGCAAGCTTGCGCCTGATGGCGAGCGATTGCTGGAAGTGGTCGAGGGCGGCGGCGCGATCTCCGGCGGCCAGTTTCAG
>JAYSUN010000359.1:0-12645 GCA_043719045.1 Hyphomicrobiaceae bacterium
GCGACCCGCGATCGGACTCTGATCGGCCGCCCAGGATGACCGCGGGGGCAACCTCGCCGCGTGCAGTCCGCAGCATTCGCGCCGCCGGAAAACGTGCCGCGAACCAATCGCTCAACTCCTCCAATGCGGATGGTGCCACGAGATCGCACTTGTTCAGCACGATGAGATCTGCATCCGTCAGTTGTCGGATAATGGTATCACCCATGTAGCGATCGACCGCGCGCATGCGAACCGTTTCGACATCGGCCAACACGATCACCGCATCGAGGTGCACACCTTGAATCAACAGCAGCGTCCGTGCAATCGCGCCAGGCAGCGCCACGCCCGACGTCTCAATCAGAAGATGTTCCGGAGTTGGCGTCCGTGATGCCATCGCGTGCACGGCCGCGACCAGATCATCACCGTAGCTGCAACACACGCACCCACCCGCAATGCTGACCACGCCGCCATCACTGCCTTCGATCAAATCGGCATCGATCGGCAGCGCGCCGAAATCATTCACCAACACCGCAATGCGGCGCCCTCCGGCAGAGCGCAGCACATGATTGACCAGCGTGGTTTTACCAGCCCCCAGATACCCACCAAGCACTGTCACCGGCATCGAGCCCATCAGATTGCCGCCGCCTCAAAAACCTGACCACCGAGCACCGTTCCCCAGACCCGGATATCCTTCAGCGCCACCGGTGCGGTCGTCGTCGGATCGTCCTCCAAGACGGCGAAATCCGCACGTTTTCCGCATGCAATCGAACCGACTTCGTGATCCAGTTTCAGGGTGTAAGCCGCACCCAGCGTGATCGTGCGCAAGGCGTCAGTGACCGAAATGCGCTCATGCGAACCCAGTGTGCGCCCGCTGGCTGTCAGACGATTGACCGCGCACCACGCTGTGAACAGCGGCCCAAGCGGCGTCACCGGCGCATCCGAATGGATCGCCATCGGAACGCCTGCCGCCAATGCCGACGCACACGCGTTCATGCGCTCGGCACGCTCTGGCCCAAGGGTGAGCGTCGAATGTTGATCGCCCCAGTAATAATGATGGTTCGGAAATAGATTGACGCACAGGCCGAGTGCCGCCATGCGCCGGAATTGCGCGGGGTCGGTCATCTGCGCGTGCTGCAGCGTAAAGCGATGGTCGGCACGCGGCTGTGCGGCCAATGCGTCAGCCATACAATCCAGGGCCAGATCAGTGGCCTCATTGCCATTCGTATGCGTATGAATTTGCAGCCCATGCTTGAGGGCAAGGGTATAGGCCTCGCGCATCTGCTCAGGCGTCACATACCAAAGGCCGTTGGGTGCGCCATTGTAATAGCCCGGCCAATTCAGGCGCGCTGAAAAACCCTGAATGGAACCATCAGCGACGATCTTGATGATGCCGAGGCGAAGTTTGTCCGTACTCAGTTTTGTCAACGCGGCGGCGTGCTCGATCAACGCCGGCACGGTGATCTCGCGGAACACGCGCAGCGGAACAAGGCGCATCGGAAACGTGGCCTCAGCCGTCACCCGCAGCATCATACGGACGGCGTCGGGCGCCAATGGATTGGCGAGATCGGTTGCGGTTGTGACGCCAGTGCGTACACACAGCCGTGCGAATTGGCGCAGGCCAGGTTCGTTCCCTGACATCATCGCGCGATCAAGACCAACATGTTTCAGAACCGACGCCATCACCTCTGGCCCCCGCAGCTCGCCATTCGGCAAGCCATCCGCACCCAATAGAATACCGGGATGATTGAGGCCCTTGCGCATCAAGCCGGCAAGTTCGAGCGCTCTCGTATTGACGTTGACGATGTGAAAACTCGCGTGCATGACGCCGATCGGCCGGTCGATTGCGGCTGTGTCGAGATCTTCGCGCGCCATCCGACGACCGCCGAAGTAAATCGGATCCAGCCCCCATCCGGTCAGTGGCGCGGCAGGGTCGTTGATGGCAGCGTTCGCCTCAGTCAAACGTGCGATGACAGCGTCGATCCCCTTGACCCCCGACCAGACTTTACCGCCCGGATCCATGCGCTCGAAAAAACCACAGAAGGTGTTCTCCCAGACCGAACCTTCGAAAGCGTGTGCGTGGCCCTCGACAAAGCCGGGCAACAGCACTTTGTCCTTGAACCGCCGATCAACGCTGTGTGCGCCCCACCCGGTCAAATCCGCAAGTTCCCCGACGGCGAGCACGCGGCCATCGCGCACCGCCACGTGCGTCGCCTCCGGCAAGCTCGGGTTCATCGTGAGGATCCGGCGTGCCGCGTAAATTGTGGTAGTCACACTGCGCATCCTCGATTTGCTTGGTTGGTTCGGACGTTTTCAGGAGTCTTCGCTAACCCCAACTGCGATTGCAACCCTTCCGTCGCTCAAAAGTCATTGAGCCGTCGGCCCATCTCGTTATAACGGCGCCGACACGTCAGCTGAGACGACCGACTGAGGACCATTTGAATGACCAAGCCGCCCGCAGCCCCGCCGCCGAAGATCGTTGAGGAGGGCCGCCCGTCGGCTCACATGCAAGCGCGCATTCTGGCCGAGGCGTTGCCGCACCTGATCAAATACGACGAGGAAACCGTCGTCATCAAATTTGGCGGCAACGCCATGGGCGACGAAAAACTGGCCGAGGCGTTCGCCCAAGATATCGTTTATCTGAAACTCTCCGGCATCAATCCGGTGGTCGTCCACGGCGGCGGTCCACAAATCGCGGCCATGCTGAAAAAGCTCGAAATCAAAAGCGCATTTGTCCAGGGCTTGCGCGTCACCGACAAGCCTACCGTCGAAATCGTCGAGATGGTTTTGGCTGGCGCGATCAACAAGGAAATCGTCACATCGATTAACCGGCAAGGTGGCAAAGCCGTTGGTATTTCCGGCAAAGACGCCAACCTGATGATTGCGAAAAAGGTCACCGAACTCGCCGACCCCGAGACCAATGTGATGAGAGCCGTCGACATCGGCTACGTCGGCGACCCGCTGGAGGTGAACCCGCACATTGTCGAGATCCTGTCCAAATCCGACACCATTCCCGTCATCGCCCCGATCGGAGTCTCCCGGGAGGGGGAAACCTTGAACATCAACGGCGACACCTTCGCCTCAGCGCTTGCGGCCCGCATGAAGGCCAAGCGCCTCCTCCTGCTGACTGACGTCGCGGGTGTGCTCGACAAAGACAAAAATCTGATCCCTGATCTGACCATCGCCGAGGCGCGCGCCAAAATCCGCGATGGCACCATCACCGGTGGCATGATCCCGAAGATTGAAGGTTGTATCGAAGTCATCGAAGCCGGTGTCGAAGCCGTCGTCATCATCGATGGCCGGGTGCCGCATTGCGTGCTGCTCGAACTGTTCACCGAACACGGCGTTGGCACCATCGTCCGAGGCAACCGCAAAGCGCCGGCCAAAGCACGCTAATTAACGATAAACACACCAATAAGTTGATTTTTGCGCGCCTAGATGGCATAACCTCAGCGTTCGCGGCTTCATGCCTCGAACCCCCGGTCCACATGGGGCGCTCTTTGAAAAGTGAATCTTCGCCCACCACGCGTTAGCCCGCGGACGCCGCCTTGTGCCCACCGCGGTCGGATCGGGCGCTCACGAAGAAATTCTGCCAGCCGGCCTGTAAGCCGGGTTTTGTCTGGAGTTGCCCCCGCGACGATCATTCATCTGGGACATGATTTGCATCATGCCTCAAGCAACCAACCCGGATAGCGGGCTTGAACGCATGCCCCGAGCCGCAGTTGCCCACAACTCTATGCCATCCCTATATGGTTTTGCTCCCGGTGGGGTTTGCCGTGCCGTCTCCGTTGCCGAAGCCGCGGTGGGCTCTTACCCCACCGTTTCGCCCTGACCGCGGGCGCACCCGTGGCGGTTTGTTTTCTGTTGCACTGTCCCTGGGGTCGCCCCCGGCGGCCGTTAGCCGTCACCGTACGTCCATGGAGCCCGGACTTTCCTCCGCAACTTTCGCCGCAGCGACCGTCCAGCCGACTGACCCTCAGCCCTTACGGGGCTCGCCCGCAATGCGCAACCCAAAACTCAGTTTGCGGCTTGGCGGCCATCGTCAGATCGAGTCAAGCATCGGTCAGTAACAGGCTTAGCCACGAGCGTCCGGTCGCTCTCACGGTCGTTGAAAGGTTGACCTGGAAGTCCATTTTCCCAACGCGTCGTATTCCAGCTGTTTCGGTCCTGCCACTCGCCGCCTCAACCTCGATTGACCAGTGGACGTGGGCCGCCCGTCTGCGCTAACGCATCGGCATGCTTAAAACACGCATCATCCCCTGCCTCGATGTCAAAGATGGCCGCGTCGTCAAAGGCGTCAACTTCGTCGATCTGATCGATGCGGGTGACCCGGTTGAGGCCGCGGCCGCTTACGATGCAGCGGGTGCTGATGAACTGACATTCCTCGATATCACTGCCAGCAATGAGAACCGCAACACCATATTCGATATCGTCGAGCGAACGGCGTCACGCTGTTTCATGCCGCTCACGGTCGGCGGCGGCGTGCGCACAGTCGAGGACATCCGCCGGCTCCTGAAGGCCGGCGCTGACAAAGTCTCAATCAATACCGCAGCCGTCACGCGCCGCGAATTCGTCCGTGAAGCGGCCGAAAAATTCGGCGCTCAATGCATTGTCGTTGCCATCGATGCCAAGAAAGTTTCCGGCTCGGGCGCATCCGACCGCTGGGAAATCTTTACCCATGGTGGCCGCAAACCAACCGGCCTGGAGGTCATCGGCTTCGCCCGAGAGGTGGTCGCACTCGGCGCCGGTGAAATCCTGCTGACATCGATGGACCGTGACGGCACCAAAGCCGGCTTCGACATCGCGCTCACCCGCGCCGTGGCCGATGCTGTGTCCGTGCCGGTGGTCGCATCCGGCGGTGTCGGCACGTTGGATCATCTTGTCGCCGGGGTTCGCGATGGTCATGCCAGCGCCGTGCTGGCGGCTTCAATTTTCCATTTCGGCACCTTCACCATTGCGGAAGCCAAGCGACACATGGCAGCGGCTGGAATTCCCGTGCGCCTGCCACCTGCCTCCGCCGCATGACACAAGAGAGCGGGTTTGAAGCCAGAGATGAAGATGTTGCAACTGATGCCGGAAACCGATTTCTCAACCACCAATGACAGTCGGTTACGCTTGCAGACGTCGTTGCGCTTGCGCTGGTTCGCAGTGGCAGGGCAGCTGGTAGCCATTGCCTTCGTATCGCTGGTCCTGCGTTGCCCGATGCCAATCGGCCCATGCCTCGCACTGATTGCGATGTCGGCATGGCTCAACGTGTTTTTGCGTCTGCGCTACACGGCACGGTACCGCCTGTCAACTCGTCTGGGCACGGCGTTGTTGGGCTATGATGTCCTCCAACTCGGCGGCCTACTGTATTTGACCGGCGGCATCGAAAACCCGTTTGTGCCATTGATCGTCGCCCCCGTAACCGTTGCAGCCGCGTCACTGCCACGGCGCGCTACGGTCTGGCTCGGGGTTCTCGCCGCGGCCATCAGCGTCGGCCTGGTGTTTACCCACTACCCTTTGCCCTGGCCGACCGGTGAGACCTTTAGTCTGCCTCCCCTCTACAAGTGGGGCATGCTGGCCGGCGTCTATTCGGGCATGGCTTTTCAGGCGCTCTATGCTTGGCGGTTGACCAAGGAATCCCGGCTCATGTCGGCCGCGCTGGCGGCAACCGAGCAGATCCTGGCGCGGGAGCAGAAACTGCATGCCTTGGATGGCCTCGCGGCGGCGGCGGCTCATGAACTTGGCACGCCACTCGCAACCATCACCGTCATTGCCAAGGAACTCGGCCGGGAAGTGCCGACCAATAGCGCGATGGCTGAGGATCTGGCATTGTTGCAATCTCAAGCCGTCCGCTGCCGCGAAATTCTCCAGAAGCTCACCCGCAAACCGGAGGAGCGCGATCCGCTGCATGCCATGTTGACGGTGTCTCAACTCATCGAGGAAGCGGCGGAACCCTATAAAGCTTATCGCACGAAAGTTCGCGTTGAAATCGGACCTGACGAAACCGCAACCGGTGACGGTTGCCGCGAGCCGGTGGGAGAACGCCGCCCCGGGGTGATCTACGGCGTTGGCAATCTGTTGGAAAACGCCGTCGATTTTGCAAGTTCTGAAGTTTCCGTTGTCGCCCGCTGGACCGCGACGACGGTGACGGTCACCATTGTCGATGACGGCCCTGGTTTTGCGCCGGAACTGATCGACACGCTCGGCGAGCCATATGTGACGACCCGGCCATCCCGCACGCGCGCGGCAAAAGAGGATGGCGAACCCTCCGGGCTCGGCCTTGGCTTCTTTATTGCCAAGACCCTGCTGGAGCGTTCCGGTGCGGATCTGACTTTGGAAAATCGCCAGAAGCCAGAACACGGCGCCATCGTGCGCCTGACCTGGTCGCGTTCGGCGTATGAACCACAGGCGATCGCAACCGGTGGCTGGCGCGAGGCCAAGCCGGCGGCATAACAACGTCACCGGGCCCTCATGCCAGCCCGCAGTCATCATGACTCTTCCCTCTTGCGGGCTGGTCGTCTCTTTTCTCGGCGCGCGGCCACCCGGCCAGCCCCGCGCGCGGATACCCATCCGCACACGTCAGTGTTTATGCGGATTGGGATCACCAGCCTTTTGGCGGAACCTCCGCGGAGTGGCCCGGCAGCCCCAAAACCCTGCGGCCAGCCGAAACTTTCAGCGGTCAACGTCAGCGAACCGGCGCGTGGCTTTGATCAACGCATGGATCGTACCCGGCTCGGTCATGGCATGACCGGCGTCCGGCACAATCTGCAGGTTAAGCTCGGGCCATGCAGCCTTCAGGTCGAAGGCATTTTTCAACGGCGTCACCACGTCATAGCGTCCGTGCACCACTTGGCACGGAATCCGGCGCAGACGGCCAGCGTGGCGGAGCAAATCGTCGTCGCGCTTCAAGAATCCCTTGTGCAAGAAATAGTGACACTCGATGCGCGCAAAGGCGATGGCATAGCTGTCGGTCGAAAACAGTTTCAGCCGCTCGGCATCCTGCAGCAGCGACAAGGTCGAACCTTCATATACCGACCACGCGCGCGCGGCCTCGATCTGGATCCGGCGATCCGTGTGCGTCAGACGGCGATAGTAGGCTGCGATCATGTCGCCGCGTTCGGCTGGTGGGATGACCGCTTCAAAGGTCGCGTAGGCATCTGGAAACAACCATCTGCAGCCGTCGACATAAAACCAGTCAAGTTCTGACTGCCGCAGCAAAAAGATGCCGCGCATCACCATATCAGTCACGCGCTCGGTATGGGTTTCGGCATAAGCGATCGACAACGTCGACCCCCACGAACCGCCAAACAACTGAAAGCGCTCGATGCGGAGGTGCTTGCGCAACTGCTCCATATCCGCGACCAGATCCCAGGTCGTATTCGCCTCCAAGCTGGCGTTGGGCACCGAGCGGCCGCAACCGCGTTGATCGAACATGATGATGCGGTAGCGCGCCGGATCATGAAACCGACGCATCGTCGGATTGGTCCCGCCACCCGGCCCGCCGTGCACGATCAGTACCGGCTTGCCCGCCGGGTTACCACTCTCTTCGTAATAGATCTCATGACCGCCCGGCACCGCTAAACGCGCCTGGGCGTGCGGTTCAATCGGCGGATAGAGATGGTAACGCGGCTCGACGGACATGCGCTTCCCTTGATGCTGCTTTACAGCAGCGTATGCATATCGGCATTGAACCTTGGCGCAGCGGGCCAAAAGTCGCAAGACGACAAAAAAGGGGCACCGAATTTCGATACCCCTTGGCAGTTTATCGATTTCAACGGGCCTGAGCCATCCGACCTTAGAAGACTTTAGGTTGCCACCAATGCAACGCCGCTTGGATGGCGGTTGGTGCGATCAAATAAGCGAGACCCGCGAGCACTACAGCTCCGATCAGCACAACTGCGAGGGTCGTCCAGGTCAACGGAATTTGATAGCTCATGCCGGAGCCGGGCACACCTAACGTCAGCGTCTTCTTGCCACTGGAGCCGACGTTCACAGTGGCCCCATGACCGCCCAGACTGGTCGAGACGCCTGACTTCGAAAGATTGATCTTCACGCCCGGCAGGACGGAGAAGATTTTGCGAAAGCGAAAGCCCATGGCTTGCTCCTCCAAAATGGGCCTGAATGCTGGCCAACCTGCAGGCCCGAGACGGCCCGATCAACGCCCTCACCGGCACTTGATTCGGTGTCCGCCCGCAACGCCTGTTTCGATCTCCTTAGCGGTTTTCCAAGGATTTTCAATCATCGAGGTGATAACGGCTGCAAATTTAGCGTGGTTTGCGGATCAGTGGGCGCGTCACAGCCAGTCAGAATGCCACCCAAAAAATCACTCCAGTTTGCCGACATTGGCGGCCTTGATGACGTCCGACCACTTGATCATTTCGGCGGCGTGATAGGCTTGGAAAGCCTTGCTATCGCGGACGTTGACCGCAATGCCCTGCTTGATGGCATTGGCCCGGACTTCCGGTTTTGCCAGTGCCGCCATGACCGCCTCGGTGAGCTTGGCGACCGCGCCGGCCGGAGTGGCTGCGGGCGCGAACAGCGCCAACCAGGCATCCCCCTCGGCAGCCAAAACGCCCTGCTCTTTCAACAGCGGCACATCCGGCACTTGCGGCGCGCGCATGCCGGACGCCAGCGCCAGCGCCTTCATCTCGCCGCCCTGAATTTGGCCGAGCACGGACGGCAGAGTTGCAAACGACACATCAATCCGGCCTGCCACAATTTCGAGCGTCATGGGCGCTGCGCCGCGGAACGGCACGTGGGTCATGTGTGTACCGGTGCGGGTTTTGAACAGCTCCATGGTCAGGTGCGAACCGGACCCGACGCCGGTCGAGCCATAGTTGAGCTTATCCGGATCCTTCTTGGCCAACGCCACCAACTCAGCCACGCTGCTGACTCCCAGATGTTTCCGTACCACGAGGGCGTGCTGTAAATCAGCCAAGCCTGCAACCGGCACAAAATCCTTCACCGGATCGTAGCCCGGCTCTTTCAACAGATAGACATTGGTGACGTGGGTCTGGTTGGTGCTGAGCACCAGCGTGTGGCCGTCCGGATCGGCCTTCGCGACCTCTCGCGTGCCGACCGCGCCCGAGGCACCCGGCTTGTTTTCGACAATCACGGTTTGACCCAACTGCACCTGCAGATCGGCCGCGACGATGCGGGCGAGAGCGTCCGTGGGGCCGCCCGCTGGATAGGGCACCACGATACGGATCTGCTTGACTGGAAAGGCCTGCGCAAACGCTGCCCGCGGCGCCGCGGTCATCGCAGCGCCGAGTGCCAATGCTTTTCGGCGGGTCAGGATCATGGTTGTGGGTCCGGGATGAATGTCTGTTGATCGCGGTGACGTATCACGGCTGCCTGCCGCCGCGCCATGCCATGGTGGTGCATCGCAACAGGCCGGATGGAACAGCCATCGAGCCTCGACCATCGAGCCGCATCCGGTTTAGTTCTCCGCAGGCTCGGATAATGGCAGACGAGGGCTTGGCGGCGGCGGCTGTGGTTGTTAACGTTGGTCAATATCAATAGGAGCATCGTGGCTATGGCTGAACTGCGCCGTGTCGTCGTAACGGGTTTGGGAATGGTGACACCGCTGGGCTGCGGCGTCGAACCGACGTGGCGCCACCTTTTGGCTGGCAAAAGTGGGGCGGCTCGCGTCGAAAAGTGTGATGTCTCCGATATCTCGGCGCAGATCGCCTGCTCGATCCCACTTGGGTCTAAGGCCGACGGCAAGTTCACTCCCGACGAGTGGATGGAGCCAAAGGAAAGCCGCAAGGTCGATGATTTTATCATCTACGCTATTGCCGCCGCCGACGAAGCCCTCGCTGATTCCGGCTGGAAGGCCGACACACAAGACAAACAAGAGCGCAGCGGGGTGCTGATTGGTTCAGGCATCGGCGGCCTCGAAGGTATAGCCGAAACCGCCCTCCTCTTGAAGGAGAGAGGCCCACGTCGCGTCAGCCCGTTCTTTATTCCAGGACGCCTGATCAACTTGGCATCTGGCCAAGTTTCCATCCGTCACAAGCTCAAAGGCCCAAACCACGCGGTGGTGACAGCCTGCTCATCCGGCGCCCACGCCATCGGCGATGCGGCCCGATTGATCCAGTTCGGGGATGCCGACGTCATGGTTGCGGGCGGCGCAGAAAGCCCGATCTGCCGGATTGCGCTGGCTGGTTTTGCCGCCTGCCGCGCGCTGGCCACCGCCTATAATGATCGCCCGCAGCAAGCCTCCCGCCCCTACGACAAGGATCGCGATGGTTTCGTCATGGGCGAAGGCGCGGGCATCGTTGTTTTGGAAGCTTACGAACATGCCAAAGCCCGCGGTGCCAAAATCTATGCTGAAGTCATCGGTTACGGGCTTTCGGGCGACGCCTATCACATTACCGCGCCCTCAGAAGACGGCGACGGCGCATTCCGCTGCATGAACATGGCCATCAAACGCGCGGGTATCTCGGCCGGCGACATCGACTACGTCAATGCCCACGGCACCTCGACCATGGCCGACACGATCGAACTCGGTGCGGTCGAGCGGGTATTCGGCAACGCGGCGGCAAAGCTGTCGATGTCGTCGACCAAATCCTCCATCGGCCACTTGCTTGGGGCAGCCGGCGCCGTCGAAGCGATTTTCTCCATCCTCGCGATGCGCGATCAAATCGTGCCACCGACCATCAATCTGGACAACCCCGAACGCGAGACCCCGATCGACCTCGTGCCCCACGTCGCCAAAAAGCGCGCGGTCCATACAGTTCTGTCCAACTCGTTCGGCTTCGGCGGTACCAACGCATCACTGGTGCTGCGGCGGGTTTGAGAATAGGCCCTACGGACTACGTCCTGATGCGGACCCGGCCCCTGAGGATGCCGCCGTGTCAGGTGACGGTTGACGGACACAGGCTCGAGCGTTGTTGCGGTGACGGGGGAGTGAGGTCAACCGCAGGACACGCGCCAGTCAAAATGACAAGAGTGCCCTCGTGTGCCACATCGTGCGGAATGCGCTCTAGACGGGTGACTTTTCTGCGGTTATGACGCCAACGCGAAGCTTGAACGGTTGTTCGCGCAGCCGGAGGGTGCAGGGATGATCGGCGGCACCAAGTGGTCACCCGCGCTTTCGCCCACGACAAGCTCGATCGAAGATGCCGGCTTAGCTCAGCGGTAGAGCAGCGGTTTTGTAAACCGAAGGTCGGGGGTTCAATCCCCTCAGCCGGCACCATGACCGACAATGCAGTGTTTGCGCGGACCTCCGTCACGCAGCGGCGACTAAGCAGACCTGCAACGACAAGCGCTTCACTCATCGGTGTCCCGGAATTTTTGCGGCGTCTTCACGCGGTAAAAATATCCGAGATCTATGCCGGCTTGGGTGAGGTCGTTGAGAGTGTCCTGACCTCAACCGCTTTTCACACTTCGAGATGTTTCCAACGCTCCTGCTGGCGATGGGCTACGAGCCTGACTGGGTCAAAGCAAACTTCGGCGCCAGGCTGTTCACGGCAGACCCATTGCCGGCGCGTCGCTTTTTGGCCGGTGACCTGTTCGGTCGCTACAACAGCGGGCGCTGGTTCGGCGTCGACCCGTGATCGCGCGCCTCAGGATGAAACTTCCGGCACGGGGCATCGTCTTAACGCCAAATTAACTGCAACCATTGCCAAGCTATAGGACTGGTTTGTGGTTCGGTCGAACCGGACCGAGCCCCCTTCATCTCCAGCCCGAGGGCATGACTATGGCAAGGTTTGCGCACGACAAGGCGCGCTCTCAAGACGTCTCCTGGGTGCCAGCACCTGCGACACGGGCGTCGGCGCGAACGCAGGCCCTCCGGCGCCGACTGCTGCAACCGTTCAACCTTGGCTTTATGGTTGGTATGCTGATTTTCTGCGGCTTGGCCGGTGTCCAGGTCGTGCCGGTGCAATCGCTCGAGCCCGTCAGCGCCGGCTTTGACCGCGCGGGCACGCTTGCTGTTCTAGTGGACCTCAACTGGACGTCAGAGCACGGTCAGCGCGATGCTTGGAGCCGGCCAAGTGGCGCAC
Organism: Hyphomicrobiaceae bacterium; assembly: GCA_043719045.1. Classification (GTDB taxonomy): domain Bacteria; phylum Pseudomonadota; class Alphaproteobacteria; order Rhizobiales; family Hyphomicrobiaceae; genus JABFRJ01. The sequence continues at coordinate 11,970 of JAYSUN010000359.1, forward strand.
CATCAACTGCTGATATTCGTCTCTGACCGCACCAATATTCCGGCGCCACAACTGAATAAAACCTCGAGTATTCGCGTCATGACTCGTTCTTCTGCGGGTTGGCAGACATTCACCGGTACGCTCGATGTCGGCACCGCCAAAATTGTCTGTGCCATCTGGGCTCATTCAGACAATTCATCCAGATGTATCGTTGGATTGGGTCAAGTGCCGTCAGCCGGCATCAAGTCCGGGGAGGTCCTGAACCCAGGCGCTGTGAGCGCCGCCATTCATGCCGCCATCTTGGAAGCTGAACGTGCGGCCGGGGTAAAGTTGAACGGACTGTTGATCGCCGCCAACTGCGGCCGGATGCAAAACGTTGCAGCGGTTGCGGACCGCAACCTCGACCCGACAGTTGTGACGGCTGATGATCTCGCCCGCTTGAGCCGTGCTGGCCGCACGTTCGCCGAGCGCGAGGGACGCGTTGCTTTGCACACGGAACGCATTCTGTATCGTCTCGACGGCCAGCAGCAAACCGCGCAGCCGACCGGGCGCTTTGGCCGTCGACTTGAGGCCGATATGCAATGGGTCACGGCTGATGCACTGCCAGTGCGCCGTTTGATGGAAGCGGTGGAGTGGAGTGGCGTGCCGGTGTTGGGTGTCGTCCCGTCGGCTCTGGCCAGCGCTGTCGCCACGACGA
>JAYSUN010000360.1:0-4281 GCA_043719045.1 Hyphomicrobiaceae bacterium
AGCTTCGGCGGCAGCGTCACCCTTTTGATCCGCGCAGAAGCCAACAAGGTCATCACCTTTACGGCCCTTGACGTGGAAGGCGGTGCCGAGCAATCCATGGCTGACAGCTACATCAAGGTGCATGCCCCGAGCGGCAAAGTTGCCGGGCGTTTCAAATCGCGCGACGAAGCCATCAATCACGCCTATACACTTTGCGACAGCGGCAAACCGTGATTGCTCATGCAGATTTGACTAAGGGCGGCGCCGCGTAAGTGTAAGAAGAGAGCTTGTGTATCGCGGCAGATAAAGTCTGCGAACGAGTTTGATCGCCGCCCGGAAGGCGTTGTGAACCGACCGCGTCCTGTGGCAGATAGATGGCGCCCTATCTGCCCGGAGCTGATGCATGACCTTCAAAGTTGGTGTGACGCGCGATCTGTTGACCGCGAAAAACGAGCCCTGCTTCGACCGGCAGGCGTTCGACGTCCTGAAGGGCAACCCGGCGATCACTTGGGAATGGTTGCCGGAAGCGGTGACTGAAATTACACCGGACATTGCGGCGTGCTACGATGGCTTGCACATCAATTTGCCGCGTGTAACCGCGACGAGCGTCGGTCGCCATGATCGACGTGTGAAGGTGATTGCTCGGAACGGCGTCGGCTATGACACTGTTGATGTTGTTGCTTGCGCTGCGCATGACATCATCGTCACCAACACGCCAATCGCAGTCCGCCGCCCTGTGGCCGTGGCGACGCTGACCATGTTGTTTGCACTCGCCGGTCAGTTGCTGAAAAAACATGAGCTGTCTCGCACCGGCCGTTGGAACGACCGCACCGACTACATGGGACAGGGCCTGACCACGCGCACGCTCGGGATCATTGGCGCCGGTAGCATAGGGCAAGAAATTCTGCGGCTCGCACGACCGTTTTTCCGAGCTATGATCGCGGCTGACCCGTTCGCCGATGCATCCCTCGTTGCCAGCCTTGGCGCCTCTCTGCACCCGATCGATGATGTGATGAGGCAGTCAGACTATGTGGTTGTCTGCGCACTTCTCAACCAGGATACCCGCCATCTGATCAACGCCAAGCGTCTTGCGCTGATGAAACCGACGGCGTATTTCCTCAACATGGGCCGTGGATCGCTCACCGATGAAAAGGCGCTGATTGCAGCACTGAAAGCGGGCAGAATAGCTGGCGCAGGTCTCGATGTCACAGAACAAGAGCCGATCGCGCCGGACAATCCGCTGCTGACGATGGACAACGTCATCGTAACGCCGCATGCGCTGTGTTGGACCGACGAGTGTTTCCGAGATATCGCTGAAACGGCACTGCAATCGATCGTGGATGTCTCGCTCGGCAAGATGCCGAAGCATATCGTCGATGTTTGATGCTGCAGGTACTAGGGCGCCGCTCTCGTGTTGCTCGGTTAGGAAAAACCCTCAGTGAACTCATCATTGACGCCTGAAGAACGGGCGTTTTCCCTAACATCGCACGCCTCGTTTTTCCGGCTCTGGCTATCGCGCGGTCTGTCCGGTATCGCCTTCCAAATGCTTGTCGTCGCTATCGGATGGCAGCTCTATAATCTGACCAATTCAGCGCTCGACCTCGGTTTGATCGGCCTAGTCCAGTTTGTGCCGATGTTTTGCGCCACCCCCTTTGCTGGCCATGCGGCTGATACCTATGACCGGCGTCGGGTCGCGGCCATCTGCCAATCCCTTGCTGCCGTCGCGGCCCTTATTCTGGCGTTCGGGACACTCGGCGGTTGGTTGGGGCGCTCACACATTTTTCTAGTCGTCGGACTGTTGGGCTTGGTGCGCGCATTCGAATTTCCGGCCATGTCGTCACTCGTCCCGTTGGTCGCGCCTCGATCTGCATTGCAGCAGGCGACAGCGCTGTATTCATCAGCCAACCAATCGGCCGTCATTCTAGGTCCAGCGATTGGCGGCCTGCTGTTTTGGCTGCATCCGGCCGCACCATATCTGACCGCCACTGGGTTGTTTCTTGCAGCCGTCATCGCGATGCGTCAGATCGAGTCAGCTGTTCCGGTGCGCCGCAATGCTCCGATCACATTTGAAACAGTATTTGCCGGGGCGAGTTTCGTTAAGCGCACACCTGAGCTCCTGGGCTCCATGACACTGGATCTCGGAGCCGTAGTATTTGGAGCCACCTACGCGCTGTTGCCAATTTTTGCCCGCGATATTCTGCACACCAATTCAGCGGGTCTTGGCATCCTGCGGGCGGCTCCCGCAGTTGGCGCGCTGTCGATGGCCATATGTCTCGCCTATAATCCAATTCGGGCGCAGGCTGGCCTCAAGATGTTTGCTGGTGTCGCGGTTTTTGGCGCGGGCACGATTGCGTTTGGTCTGTCCACCAGTTTGATCACAGCCTGGCTGGCACTTGTCATCGTCGGCGCGGCCGATGTGGTCAGTGTCGTTGTCAGGCAATCGTTGGTGCAATTGCGAACGCCGGACAACATGCGCGGCCGCGTCGGTGCCGTCAACGCCATGTTCATCTCATCATCTAATCAACTGGGTGACTTCCGCGCCGGACTTGTCGCGGCCGCGATCGGTCCGGTCGGCGCCATCATCACAGGGGGCATCGCAGCTATCGTGGTCGCAGGGGCTTGGGCGATCTTGTTCCCCTCATTGCGCAAACTGCAGCGCGTGGATGGTTCTGAATGATCGGAGCCCAGGTTGACCAAATCGCGCCATTGCGTCTATGGGCCTGCCCAGCTTGGCAATCGGGTCCTGCGCAATGGCACAATCGACACCTCAGACAATCTCACAGACCAAGGGCAAGTGTCCGATTTGCCGCGCGCCGACCGAGCCCGACTCTCGGCCATTCTGTTCGCGCCGGTGTGCCGATGTCGATCTGTCGCGCTGGCTGCGCGGCGCGTACGTCATCCAAGGCGCCAGCCAGGATGACGACGAAGACGGCGACGGGGCCGATGCGCCTCATGAACGATTGCCAGAGGAGCCAAATCCACAGGGCTGAGACGCGTCACGAACAGCCCAGCTATTGACGACGTCGCCCTATTCCAGCCTTGGTCAGTCGAAGTCTTGTCGTGCAATCAAAGCAAGGACCACGTGATGCCGAGCAAACTGTTTTCGCCCATCCGTCTGGGCGGTATTGATCTGGCCAATCGACTTGTCGTTGCGCCGATGTGCCAATACTCAGCCGACGATGGCTCGGCCAATGCGTGGCACATGATGCACTTGGGTTCGTTGTCAAACTCCGGCGCGGGCCTTTTGATCCTGGAAGCAACGGGAGTCGAGGCCATCGGCCGGATTACGCATGGCTGTCTTGGACTTTACTCCGACGCCAACGAAGCCGCATTGAAACCCATCATTGCGGCCTGCAAGCAGTTCGGCACTGCTAAGATCGGGATTCAGCTCGGCCATGCCGGGCGCAAAGCCTCGTCGCGCCGACCTTGGGAAGGCAAAACTCTGCAGGACCACATCGACACGTCGGAGGCGTGGCAACAGCTGGCCCCATCAGCGGTGCCGTTTTGGGCGGGCAGCTCACCGCCAAAAGCCATGACCGACGCGGATCTGGTGTCCACAAAATCGGCTTTCGTCACGGCAGCACAGCGGGCTCAGCGTCTCGGCATCGACGTGATCGAACTCCACGCGGCCCATGGTTATCTGCTGCACCAGTTCCTGTCGCCGATCTCCAATCATCGAACGGATCAATATGGCGGTGTGATTGTCAACCGAATGCGCTATCCATTGGAGGTCTTCGATGCGGTGCGCGCGGCTGTACCGAAACACTTAGCCTTGGGCCTGCGCGTTTCGGCCGTAGACTGGCTGGACGGCGGACTGTCGCTCGACGATTCCGTTGTGTTTGCCAAAGCGCTAGCGGCGCGCGGTTGTGACTTCATCGACGTCTCGACCGGCGGTAGCGATCCGAATCTTCGGCCGCCGGTGGGGCCAGGTTATCAAGTTCCATTTGCCGACCGCATCAAAGCGGAATCGGGCATGCCGACTATGGCCGTCGGTTTGATAACGTCACCGCATCAGGCGGAGGCGATTGTGGCCGAAGGCAAAGCCGACATGATCGCCATTGCCCGCGCCTTCTTGGATGATCCGCATTGGGGCTGGCATGCAGCTTATGCCTTGGACGCTGAAGTCGCGCTGCCGCCGCAATACCGGCGCGCCGGGATCAAACTGTGGAAACCAGCGGAAACCCACAAAGCCCAGCGCAGATAAAACACAAATTCGCCCCACGCGCTGGTGTGACCCGGGGGGCGGGTGTGGCCAGCGCATGGGGCGTCCAAGCACGGGTGTGCGGGACAGCCGTGTTGGTC
>JAYSUN010000037.1:0-6538 GCA_043719045.1 Hyphomicrobiaceae bacterium
AAGTGCAAACGGGCCATCGAATCTAAGCCTCAGCAGTCGCGGTCGACAGGTCGCCACGGCCCCACGAGATCGCCTGTTGCTGATGTCCGTTAAGCGCAAGCCGCGAACAATTGCCGCGCACGTGTGAAGTCTGTGGTATGAAAGACATCCGAGCTTTCCGAGTGGACGCGAGCATGACGGTACAGCGACGTATCTTGTTGATCATTGGCGGCGGCATCGCTGCCTATAAGTGTCTCGAACTCATCCGGCGCGCAAAGGATCGCGGCATCGCTGTCCGCACGGTCATGACCCGTGCGGCAGAGCAGTTCGTCACCCCACTGTCGGTTGGAGCGCTGTCGAATGACCGTGTCCTGACAGAGCTGTTTGACCTCAACGACGAACGGGAGATCGGGCATATCCGTCTGTCACGGCAAGCGGAATTGATCGTTGTCGCGCCCGCAACCGCTGACTTGATGGCAAAAATGGCGGGTGGCCACGCCGATGATCTGGCGACTGCCGTTTTGCTGGCGACGGACAAGCCGGTATTGATCGCGCCTGCCATGAACTCGCGGATGTGGTCGCATCCCGCCACCAGGCGAAACATTGCACTGTTGCAAGCCGACGGCGTGCACTTCGTCGGACCCAATGCCGGAGAGATGGCTGAAAGCGGCGAAGCAGGTCCGGGCCGAATGGCCGAGCCGGCCGAGATTCTTGCGGCCATCGAGAGTTTGCTCGGACCCAGAGCGGCAACCAGCGACCCGCCATCGCCGCCGGGTGGAACACTGATGTCTGGCGTGCAAGCTCGGCCACTGTCCGGCCGCCACGTTCTGGTCACAGCAGGACCGACCCATGAACCCATCGATCCCGTACGTTTTATTGCCAATCGATCATCAGGCAAGCAGGGTTACGCCATAGCTTCCGCTGCTGCCAGCCTTGGTGCGCGGGTCACGCTGGTCTCCGGACCGGTTCGCATCAAAGCCCCCGACGGTGTGACCCTCGTCTCAGTCGAGACTGCTGAGCAAATGTTGATGGCGGTGCGCCAAGCGCTACCCGCCGACATCGGTATCTTTGCAGCAGCCGTCGCCGATTGGCGCGTTGCAAATGCGGCTGAGGAGAAAATCAAGAAAGATGGCAAGTCAAAGACACCGAAGTTAGAGCTTGTCGAGAATCCCGACATCTTGAAGACCATAGCCCATGAGAAAGCCGGCATCCGACCATCTCTCGTAATCGGCTTTGCTGCGGAAACCGAGCAGATCGTCGAGCATGCAAAGAAGAAGCTGAAGTCGAAGGCTTGCGATTGGATCGTTGCAAATGATGTGTCGCCAGAGTTGGGTGTGATGGGCGGTGATCGCAATGCGGTCCACCTGATTACGGCAAATGGCGTTGAGAGTTGGCCGGAAATGAACAAGAACGCAGTCGCCGAAACGCTTGTGGCACGTGCCGCAGAATATCTTGTTTTGAATACGGATCAGGCATAATGGCAAAAACTGGTGGGCGCTCAGCACGAGTAAAGGTGGTTGTGCTTCCGCATGGCCGCGATTTACCGATGCCGAAGTACGAGACGAATGGATCAGCCGGCTTGGATCTCGTGGCAGCGGTTGGGGCCGATAAGCCGCTCAGGCTGAAACGTGGCGCATTTGCTTTGGTGCCAACCGGCTTGATGTTCGAACTTCCGCCCGGGATGGAAGCTCAGATTCGCCCCCGCTCTGGCTTAGCTGCCAAGCACGCCGTGACCGTGTTGAACGCCCCTGGCACGATCGACAGCGATTATCGCGGCGAAGTCAAAGTCATTTTGATCAATCACGGCCCCAAGACCTTCGTCGTTCTCCGGGGCGACCGGATTGCACAGATGATCTTGGCCCCCGTCACGCGTGTCAACTTGGAAGAGGCTCAGACCTTGCGGGCGACGCACCGCGGAAGCGGCGGCTTTGGCTCGACCGGCATGAAGGCGCTCACCCCCAAACCATCGTTGCGATCCAAGGCCAAAATCAACGGCAAAGAAGAGGCCAAGTCTGACGCCAAAAGTGCAAGCAAGGCTGCATCCGCTGCAAAGCGAAAAATCGGCGTCCAAAAAAAATCGCTGCCACCTTTCCCGCGCCGCACGGTGAGAGCACCGACTACGCGCAGGCGCTAAGGAAAAATTGTATTCCTCTAATTACGACAAATGCAGAACCACTGCATGGCGAGCACTGGTTGCGAAAAACTCTCCCGCTCGCCATATGAACGCGTGAACGTCATTTAATCTGAGGCCGTGCCATGACCGCTGCGCTCCCCCCAATCAAAACACTTGATGCTATTCCACAAAAAGGTAGAGGCCGAGTCTACAACGATATCACTGAAACGATCGCTAACACCCCATTGGTGCGACTTTCAAAAATCAAAGCTGCGGCCGGTGCCAAGGCGGACATTTTGATGAAGTTGGAATTCTTCAACCCGCTGTCCAGCGTCAAGGACCGAATTGGCGTTTCCATGATTGACGTACTTGAAGCGCAGGGCCGCATTGTGCGTGGACAGACCACGCTCATTGAGCCGACGTCTGGCAATACCGGAATTGGACTTGCCTTTGTCGCAGCGGCTCGCGGCTATCGTCTGATCTTGACCATGCCTGAGACGATGTCGGTCGAGCGCCGCAAGATCTTGGTGCATCTGGGCGCTGAACTTATCTTGACGCCCGCGGCAGGTGGCATGGGTGTGGCCATCGAGAGGGCCAATCAGCTGCTGACTGAAATTCCGGGCAGTGTCCAGCCGAGCCAATTTGAGAACCCTGCCAATCCCCGCATTCATGAACTCACGACCGCTGAGGAGATCTGGACTGACACGGGCGGTCAGATCGATGCACTGGTTGTTGGAGTTGGGACCGGTGGCACCATAACCGGTTGCGGTCGCCTGTTGAAGTCAAGGAACCCTAACTTGAAAGTTTTTGCTGTCGAGCCATCGACCAGCGCGGTGTTATCCGGCCAACCAAAAGGTCCGCACAAAATTCAGGGTATCGGCGCGGGCTTCATCCCATCCGTGTTGGATCGCAGCGTGATTGATGAGACAGTGATGATCCCGAGCGAGACCGCGTTTGAAGTGTCTCGGTGGCTTGCCAAAACCGAAGGCATTCCAGGCGGAATCTCAACCGGCGCTAATCTCGCGGCAGCCGTCATGGTTGCGTCGCGCGACGAGATGGCCGGCAAGACTGTCGTCACGTTTGCGCCCTCGTCGGCCGAACGCTATTATACCAGCGATCTGTTTCCAGCCTGAGCCGTCGGATGCGAGCCCGCGCGTGGTGCTGTCTGGATCGGCTGTGCCCTGGGGCTGGCAGATTCGCGGGCATGAGTTGTTTGTGTTGTAGTTGGCCGCGCATCTGGCCCTTGACGGCTGACGCAAATGCCGCGATGGGCATGGTCGGACGCGAGGGTCAGCCTCGCGACCGCTGCGGACGTGGCGAACTCGGTAGACGCAAGGGACTTAAAATCCCTCGATGGCAACGTCGTGCGGGTTCAATTCCCGCCGTCCGCACCATTTGGAGTTAAGGCATAGGTGGGCCTATCGCACCCGCTCATGCCGTGTCCACCCTAGCGCGCCGTCGGCTCCACTTCATGCGACGGTCGCGCGTGGGACCTTGTCTGGCGGACCGACGAGACCATCACGCACCCAGAGCCAGCACATTGGTAGCAACGAAAATGGCCAGGTCATCCCCGTCGGTCGGAGGTCGCATCGCAACCACGTTATCGATCTGACTGTGCTTAAGTTCCAAGGCCAGCTCTGAACATCGCGTCGGCACAGCTGGCCACAACCCCAACTCTCACGGCTGTGTTTCTGGCCCGAGCAAGGCGGCACGAAATCGCACTTTGATGGCAGCACCATCCCGAATCGGCACCGTCCTTGGGACATCACCCTTGCCGATCTTCAACACCGTAAAGCGCGTCCCGGCGCGGGCATGCAGGAACGTGCGCAGTTTCGACATGTCGTCATTGTGCCGTAGCGTTTCTGAAAACGTAATTCGGCAACTGGCCGCGATGCCTGCGAGATCAACGCCGTGTCCGGTCGCGGTCGTCTGCTGGCCGGTCTCGGCATACTGCTCGTTGTCGAGTACGACGATGCTGAGGTTCTTGGGCTTGTGCTGCGCCAGCGTGGTCAGGGCGCCGATCCCCATGAGCATTTCACCGTCGCCCGTGAAGACAACCACCGGATCGTTGGGCCGCGCGAGCGCAAGTCCCAACCCGATCATGACGGCGGACCCCATCGCACCCCAATTGTAGAAGTTCAGCGGGTGATCTCCGGCTGCATAGACATCATAGACGGGCGAGCCGAGACCCGCGACGACAAGCAGATTGCCCCGATCCTCGAGCAATTCACGCACGGCTGGGCGACGCTCGATGAAGGCATTGCCGGTTGGCATGTGGGTGGTCACGTCGGGCCTCACTTGGTTTGCCAGTTCTTGCGGCCTATCAGCCGCTGGCCGAGCAGGACGGCCGCACTCCGGTTTGAGTGAAACGCCTGATCGAGCGCGCCACTCACCATATCCTCGACGTCGTCAGCTTGGTCAGCACGATAAACGTCGAAGTTCATCAGTGTGAGAATATCCGGCGTACGCCGCCCCATCGCGATCTGCCAAGGCACGAACTCGGCCCACTCTCCGCGCATGGTGACCAGCATCAACAGCGGCATCCGGCAGTTTTCGACCAATGTAAACATGTTCACACAATTGCCGACGCCGCTCGACTGCATCAGCAATGCACTCCGCTTGCCCCCGAGCCACAGGCCCGCCGCCAAGGCGACTCCTTCTTCCTCGGTACTGAGCACAGTCATGCCGATCTTGGGATCAGCTTGACACAGGTTGATCAAACCTTGGTGACCTGCATCCGGGACATAGCCAACATGCGCGATGTCACCACGCTGAAAAGTCTCAAAAATGGCTCTCTGCCAAGGGCGAACCGAGGATTCCGCATCTTTCGTCGTCATCTTAACGTTTCCAGTGGCGCTGTGGCTGAAAGGTCCGAATAGCTACCGCGAAGCCAGACACTTTGCTATGTTTGAACCGCAATATGCCATGCGCTTTTGACGGCTGGCTGCTGCAGAACTGACAGCCATCTCGGCACGTTTCCGGCATCGCGAGCCCCATGACAAGTGAACTCTACATATCCGCAGGCGTGTTCCTTGCGGGCCTAGTCAGCTTCCTCAGCCCGTGTGTTTTGCCCCTGGTTCCGCCGTACCTTGCCTACCTCGGCGGCAGCTCATTGGAACAGATGGGCAGCGATCAACCACTAAGCACAAATGCTGCTCGGCGGGTCATCTGGGCTGCCCTGTCGTTTGTGCTTGGCTTTACCACGGTCTTTGTCGCCCTCGGTGCAGGTGCTTCAGTCCTCGGCCAAGCGCTGTTGACCTACAAAGATGTCCTGGCGCAGTTTGCGGGCGTCGTGATCATCTTGTTCGGTCTGCACTTTTTGGGGTTTTTGCGCATCCCATTCCTGTATGTCGAGAAGCGTTTTCATACCGACATTCAGGGTTCAAGCTTAGCCGGCGCGTACCTGATGGGCCTCGCCTTCGCGTTTGGGTGGACGCCTTGCGTCGGGCCGATTCTTGCAACGGTTTTGGCTGTCGCTGCACAGGAGCAAAGCCTCTATCGTGGTGTCTGGTTGCTGTTGTTGTACTCAGCGGGCCTCGGGGTGCCATTCCTGCTGGCGGCGTTTGCAATTCGCCAGTTCCTTGGCTTGATGCAGCGCTTCCGCCGTCACCTCGGCCGGATGGAAAAAGTGATGGGCGGGTTGCTGGTGTTGACTGGTATTCTGTTCTTGACCGGTTCGATCAACGGGCTGGGCAACTGGCTACTCGAGCATGTGCCGATCCTGGCTCAGATCGAAGACTGGGTGGCGCCGAAAGGTCTCCAAGGTGAAATCCTGAAAGGCCGCCAGCCCTGACTTTTACGTCTCGTAACCGAACGGATCATCAACCGAATGCGCCGGTTGTGTAAACCAGCGCGCGCCCGTAGCCGTGATAATCATGTGGTCTTCAAGGCGCACACCGAACTCGCCATAGATGCAGATGGTTGGTTCGTTCGAGAAGGTCATGCCCGGTTTCAGAACGGTTTTGTCACCCTTCACCAGATACGGCCATTCGTGGACGTCGAGGCCGATGCCGTGTCCGGTGCGATGCGGCAACCCCGGCGTCGCATAGCCCGGACCAAAGCCTGCGCCATTGATCACGCCGCGGGCTGCACTATCGATGTCCTCGCACGTGTTGCCCGGCTTTGCCGCGGCGAAACCTGCAGCCTGCGCTGCTTTCTCCAAATCCCACACGTCACGCTGGCGCCTTGAGGGTTCTCCGTAGACGTATGAACGGGTGATGTCCGACAGATAGCCATCGACCGGCGCGCCCGTGTCGATCAGGATCATATCTCCGTCTCGCAGCGTCTGTGGATACGGCACGCCGTGCGGATAGGCGGTCGCCTCGCCGAAAAGTACCGCATTGAATGGCGGCGGACCCTCCGAGCCCAGCTTCTTGTGGGCCGCCACGATGAAGGCCTGGACTTCAGTTGTGGTGATGCCCTCGCGCATAATCCGGGCTGCCGCAC
>JAYSUN010000361.1:0-1584 GCA_043719045.1 Hyphomicrobiaceae bacterium
CTCTGATAGGCGCATTACGACATCGAAGCGCTTAGCGCCGTCGATGATGGTCGAGACGGTACGCCCGTTCGATAGACTTTCGAGGGCCTCGGTGACGGCAGCAGGCGTGACGCCGAACAGGGCCGCCCGGTCGGCATCGACACGAATCTCGAGTTGCGGGATCAGAACCTGCTTTTCGGTCTGCAGATCTACCAGACCGCTAACCTGGGTCAGCCTGGATCGCAGCGTTTCAGCGAGGCTGCGTAAGGTGTCGAGATCATCGCCGTAAATTTTGAGCGCGATCTCCGCCCTGACCCCTGACAGCAGATGGTCGAGACGGTGCGAGATCGGCTGCCCGACATTGATCGTCGCCGGGAGCACGGCGAGCTTGGACCGCACATCCGCGAGGATGACCTCGCGGGCGCGATCGGACTTTTCAAGATCAACGTCGATCTCGCTCGAATGGACGCCCTCGGCATGTTCGTCGAGTTCGGCGCGGCCCGTGCGCCGCCCCGCAGTTTTGACTTCCGGCACTTCTTTCAGGAGCCGCTCAGCGATAAGCCCGATCCGGTTGCTTTCTGCGAGCGAAATGCCTGGATTGAAAGTCATGCTAATGGTCAGTGTGCCTTCGTTGAAGGACGGCAGGAAGGCACGCGGCAAAGCAGAGGCGGCTACAGCGGCGATCAAAACGGCGGCGGCGATGGTGCCAATGATCAACTTTGAATGACGAAATGCCCAATGCAAGATGCGCTCATTGCCTCGCTTCAGGACGCGGACAATCGCGCCATCGTCGTGGTCGAGTTGTTTGGCGCTCCCCAACAAATACGACGCCAACACGGGCGTAACCGTGATCGAAACGACGAGACTCGCCAAAATCGACACGATGTAGGCCACGCCCAGCGGCGCAAACAGACGGCCCTCAATGCCGGATAGCGCAAACAGAGGAATAAAGACGAGGACGATGATGAAGGTCGCATAGACTATGCCCGAACGCACTTCGATGCTGGCATCGGCGACTACCTGGAGGTGGGGCCTTGGCTGGGGCTTGGACCGGTTCTCTCTGAGACGGCGGAAGATGTTTTCGACATCGACCACAGCATCGTCGACCAATTCACCGATGGCGATCGCTAGGCCGCCAAGCGTCATCGTATTGATCGACAGTCCGAACGCTTTGAACACCAGCACCGTGACTAGCAGCGACAAAGGAATGGCAGTAAGTGAGATCAATGTCGTCCGCGCATTGAACAGAAACAAGAACAAGATCACGGCGACAACGACGGCGGCCTCCATCAGCACGCTTTTCACGTTGCCAATCGATGACGAGATGAAATCGGCTTGCCGGAACAGGATCTGATCAACCTTGACGCCGTCCGTCAGCGTCTTTCCGAGGTCCTTCAGTGCAGCCTCGACTTGATCCGTCAGTTTGACAGTGTCGGCTCCGGGCTGCTTTTGGATCGAGATAATCACAGCAGGCGTGCCGTTGAACCCGGCGTCTCCGCGCTTGACCCGAGCCGCAAAGGCCACTTCTGCAACTTGGCGCAGAAACACCGGCTGATCACCGCGCGTGACCACAACAACGTTGCGCAAGTCTTCAAGATCTGTGGT
>JAYSUN010000362.1:0-1582 GCA_043719045.1 Hyphomicrobiaceae bacterium
ATCGACAACTATGTCTTCTCCGAAGGCGACAGCGTCGACCTCTCTGCACTGCTCGACGAGGTTTACACGGCCGATGACGCCATCTCCGACTTCGTGCAGATCGTCGTGGACGGCACCAACATCAACGTCCAAGTCGACAGCAACGGCGGCGGCGACAGCTTCACAACCGTGGCCACGCTCGAAAACTACAACCAGCCCGGCTCCGAAGCCGTGCGCCTGTTCTTCGAAGGCGCCAATCGCGACTTGTCGACGCCGGGTTGATCGGTGGCGCATCACTCGGTTTGAAATGGGCTCCGCGCGTCGTCGCGGAGCCCTTCGCGTTTCGAACTGTCCACCGAAACCGCCGCTCCGGCCCGCATAAGGGTTCGGCGCCCCTACCTCCTGATCACCACCCCGTCCCCGGCCACACCCGTCACAAACAAAATTTCATGCAACGCAAACGTCCGCGACAACTTCTCCAGCGTCGAGCGGCGGGGGTCCGTTTGGCCGAGTTCGAGGGCCTTGATGGTGTTGCCCGACACGCGCGAGATGATTGCCAATTCGCGGCGCGACCAGCCGAGAAGTCCGCGTGCGGCGCGCACTTGTTGGGGTGTCAGCAGCGTGGCCGAGGTGGACAGTTCGAGAGCCAATTTGGACATCTTCCTGTCCAATCCGATGGGTGAGTGCCGCGCGTGAACGGGCGATCCGTTCGACAGACATCGACATCAAAATTGGCTGGCGAGCCGCTTGATTTCCTCGCGTAACCCGCGTTCGTCGGCATCAGTTCCTGGCGTGCGCGAGAGGCCCTGTATGATCTCGCCCTGTCGGTGGCCCTCAACTTGGCCGTAATTGGCGAAAGTCGTCATCATGTGCGCGTGCCCCAAGTTTTGGCTCCAAGCTTTCATCTGCTCGGGTGTCCGACAAAGGCGCTGGCCGAGTTGCGCAAGCATGTGGCGGAAGCTGTGGGGATGGAAATATTGCAGTCCCGCCGCCGTGAAAGCCGCCTTGAAGATGCGCCGCACGGGATCGGCATTGGACCAATGGCAGCGTTGCAGCCCGGCAGCGAGGAACTGCCGGTCATCGCCTTGCGCCATCAGCGTCGAAGGGAACAGTGGATCATCCGGTCCCCAGAGGTGTTCGGTCTGCAATTCAGCAATCCAATCCGTCACGGTCTGCAAGGCCAGCTCACCAACCGGAAAAAAGTAGGTCGTGATCGTCTTTCCGAATTTCGTTTGCACTTCCCGGGCGTCCTGAAAGACGAGGCCGCTAGCCAAGTCGACGTGCTTGAGTTTGAGCGAGACCACCGCGCGGTCGCGACAGCCGGTCAACAACACGAACGCAACGAGCGCCCTGTCCCGCCTTTCGATGACCGACCCGCTGGGCATCGAGGCCAGAACATGCCCGACCTGCTCGAGTGACGGCACGGGTCGGGGACGGTGGCCCAGCGCGATACGTGCATCTCGATCAGAGGGGTTGAAATATTGTGCGTCGGCAAAGCTGAGGCGCGATCGGAATCCAGGACGGCCCGCCAGCCAAAAAAAGAATGACCTGAGCGCGGCAAGTGTCGAACGAACCGTCGACTTGCTGAGTTTTCCGCTCCCCC
>JAYSUN010000363.1:0-4270 GCA_043719045.1 Hyphomicrobiaceae bacterium
CCGCAAAGATCGAATGTGAAGGCATACTTGGCGTCGATCGCTTCCGCAGGGTCGTAGCGCTGCATGTTGAGGAAGGTGGCGAATGACTGGCCGTCCAGGCTAGCGTACGCAGCGCTAGCGATCACGACCTGGATCGTGCCTTCCGTGAGCAACTCCGGATCGTCGGGCAAGGCGAGGTCGCGCAGATGCTTCCGGAATAGGGTGTGCTGGTCCGTCCGGGCGTCCTTCCTGAACTTGCTTATCCAGCGTTTCAGGTTTGCGTTCGACATGATTTGTCCTCGCTATTAAAGCGAAAGCCCGGAACGGCGCGATACAGCTGGGCGGGCCGGTTAGGGCCGTGCTCGAATTCGCCAGCCACCTCGACCAACGTTTCGTCCGATCGTAGACGGCGCCGGAAACTGCTCTTGTCCAGTCGCGTTCCCATAACAGCTTCGCACACGCGCTGGAGGTGCGTCAGCGTGAACTTCGCGGGCAGCAGGTGAAGCGGGAGAACCAGTCGCTCGACCTTCTGCCGCAGCCGCAAAGTGGCCAGTGCGATCATTTCCCGGTGGTCGAAGGCAATCGGGCGCTTCAAATGCGTAACGTCTGACCAGGCCACATCCGTCGCTTTTGCGCCCGCGACGGCAGGTGCCTGATCGGCCGGGAGCAGGGCGTAGAAGAGCACACCCACAGAGTACCCGCGCGGGTCCCGGCGTGGGCCGCTGAAGACCGATACCTGGTCCAGAAATGGGATCTCCACCCGCGTCTTGGCTGCGAGGGCTCTGCGCGCAGCATGTTCGAGGGACGCGTCCGTTGCCGGGTTGAGAAGGGCACCAGGCAATGCCCAAGCGCCTGCTTGTGGATCGTTGCCGCGCTGGAGAAGGAGTACGCGTAGCGTGGCGTCGACGACCGTGAAGAGGGCGACGTCTGCAGCGACGATTGGAAACAGTTCTTTCATCGGTGGTTGGTTCATTTGTGTTCGACGCATTGGACAATATAATCCACTTAGTGGTAATATGCAACTAAGATGAGTAAAGATAAAAAGCCAAGTATTGTTTCGGTGAAAAATCACGACGCGGGCGACCGGTATCTTGGCTGCTTACTGGGACTTGCGGCTGGAGATGCAGTTGGCACGGCGGTCGAGTTCCAACCGCGCGGTAGCTTTAGTCCCGTCACCGACATGTCCGGCGGTGGGCCGTTCAGGCTCGCACCCGGCGAGTGGACCGATGACACATCCATGGCTCTTTGCCTGGCCGCCAGCCTGGTCGAGCGCGACGGATTCGACCCGACGGACCAGATGGAACGCTATTGCCGGTGGAAAGAACAAGGCTACTTCAGCAGCACCGGAGAGTGCTTTGATATCGGCATAACCACGGCTGCGGCGCTACGGCGCTACCGGCGCACCGGAGAAGCAAATGCGGGATCCGCAGACCCTTCGTCCGCGGGAAACGGTTCCATCATGCGGCTCGCGCCAATCCCGATGTTCTTCCTGCCCGACTTCGATGCCGTGGAGCACTACTCTGGTGCGAGTTCGCTGACGACCCACGGTGCGCCGGAGTGTATCGATGCATGCCGGCTTTTCGGACGGATCGTCGGCCGTGCACTGCTTGGCCAGTCGAAAGATGAAGTGCTGTTCGCGGATGGGCCGACGTTTGCCGGCGCGCAGAAGATAGTTGGCATTGCCCGAGGGGACTACAAGGCCAAATCCGAAACGGAGATTCGCGGAACCGGTTACGTGGTGGCAAGCCTCGAAGCAGCGCTCTGGTGTTTTCTGCGCACAGACTGCTTTGAACATGCAATTCTCATGGCAGCCAACCTGGGCGATGACGCCGACACTACAGCCGCAATCTGCGGTCAGGTGGCCGGTGCCTATTATGGGGGGGCCGGCATCCCGTCCAAGTGGATTCAGAAGTTGGCGTTGGGCTCGACTATCACTGAACTTGCAGGGCAGCTATTTTCTGGCCGGCGACGCGCAGCAGGGGGGCAAAAGGCAACTCCATGACCAAAACAGAAAATCTCATCGCCAAGCTCCTGACCGCCGCGCAAAACGGTGACGCGGCAGCCCAGTACGAACTTGCGACTCGCTATCGCGAGGGACACGGTGTGCCGGAGAATCTTTCCGACTCCTTGAAGTGGTACCGCAAGGCGGCCGAAGCACGGCATCCCAATGCGATGAACGATCTTGGCTCCATGCTGCTGGACGGCCATGGATGCAAGGCAGATCCGGCTGAGGCCTTCAAATGGTACGAACTTGCAGCGAAGGCAGGCCACCCCGTGGCCTGCTACAACCTTGCCAAGCGTTACCTCCATGATGAGATCGATCTTCCGCAGGCATTTCACTGGTTCTCGGAAGCGGCCAGGCAGGATTACGTGGAGGCGATCTGCGAGTTGGGCACCATGTATCGCTTTGGTCAAGGTACCGGACAGAACCTGATTGCCGCTGCTGATTTCCACCTGATCGCCGCCAAAAAAGGCGATGTTGTTGCGATGGGCAATCTTTCGGACTACCTGGACGAACTGCAGACTATCGCACTGGCCGGCAACCCGACCGCAAGCCGCTGTCTGAGCGAGGTTTATAACCTCGGTTTGGGTGCTGAGAGGAGCATGCCGCTCACTTGGACCTGGATCAAATGGGCGAAGGAGGGCTGCACGCTTTCGGATGACGCGTATGAGGCTGGCGGAATCGAAGGAGCCTATGATTTCTACAAAAGCATTCTGAGCACCGGTGACCGCAAAGAGGGCGAACGCGTTCTTAAGAATCTGATTGTCACCGCCGGAAAGTCTGCCGCGCCGAAAGAGCCATTGGTGAAACGGAAACGGGGAAACAAATGAATTACGACATCATCGGCGACATCCACGGCCACGCTGACGCACTCAAGGCATTGCTCCAGGACATGGGCTACCAGGACCGCCGTGGTGCGTGGCGTCACCCTAGTCGTAAGGCGATCTTTGTCGGCGACTTCATCGACAGGGGGCCGAAACAGGTGGAGTCTGTGGAGATCGTCCGTCGCATGATGGATGCCGACGCGGCACTGGCGGTGATGGGAAATCACGAGTTCAATGCCATCGCATGGTTTCTCCCCGACGAACGAAACCCCGGCGAATACCTGCGCCCCCATCATGCGCCAAAGTACGGCGACAAAAATTTTCAACAGCACAAAGCGTTCTTGAACGAAGTCATCGGAATGCCGCGCCACCGGGAGATCATCGACTGGTTTCTGACGCTGCCGCTTTGGCTCGATCTTCCTGGACTACGTGTCGTCCATGCGTGCTGGCACCAGCGGTTCATGGACTTCCTTGCGCCCAAACTGGCGCCAGGCCATAGGCTCACAAGCGATCTGATGGTTGAAGCGAGCCGCGAGCCGGCAGACGAATCCGTTAAGGACAATGCGGAGCCGTCGGTTTTCAAAGCGGTGGAAACACTGACCAAAGGCATCGAGATCCCGCTCCCTAAGCCGCACTCATTCAGGGACAAGGATGGTCACGAGCGAAACCGAGTGCGCGTTCGCTGGTGGGACCAGAATGCCGTAACCTACAAGCAGACCGCTATGCTCGACGATGAGGCGCGCGACAGGCTTCCGGAAACGCCAATACCCGACCATGTTCGAATCGGAGACGGCGGCGGCAATCCGATCTTCATCGGCCACTACTGGTTGACCGGGACGCCAGAGCTGCGATCCACGAAGGTAGCGTGCGTGGATTACAGCATCGCTAGGGGCGGGAAGCTCGTTGCGTATCGGTGGGAAGGCGAAAATGAACTATCGTCCACGAACCTAGTTTCTCTCCGTTGAGTATGCAGACAATGCGGCACTGATCAGCGACTCTTGTCCTCCATATGGGTGACAAGAAGCTGCCAACGAAAGTCTTCGGCGAGGTACTGCAAGAATTGCGTCTGGAGCAGGGTCTGACTCAAGATCAATTGGCTGAATTGCCATCGACAGAACGCAGCCACATCAGTGCGCTTGCGCGGGTAAAAGGGGACAGAATCGATTTACTTTCCAGCATCTCGCTTAAGAAGCGCTGCCAGAGCCATTCTTAAGTACCTATCCAGCTATGAAGCGCTCCCACCAAGGGTTTTCAGCCTATGGCAGTGGTTGAGCCGTGTTGGTGGAGGCTGGTTCGATGCGGTTTGGGCAGTGCATCTCCCTCTGTGCGCTTTGACCTTGCCCGGTATCACGCCGCTAGCACCGCCTCCGCCGTGTCGCTGATCGTGGTGCGGCGCAATTCCCGGCGTTCGGCAATGTCGAAGCGGCGGCCGCGATGGACCGTGGCGCGGTTGTCCCAGATGACG
>JAYSUN010000364.1:0-4256 GCA_043719045.1 Hyphomicrobiaceae bacterium
ATGGACGATGGCGTCATAGCGGCGGGTCATTTCAGCCATGTCAGGCGGGGTAAGTTCAAAACTCGCGGTGCCGTAGAGAACTGCGTGAGCATAGATCGCCTGGATGGCAGCCAAGTCGGCTGGCGTTGCCAATCGAACCGCGGGTTGGGTGGCATGTTTCTGCATCGCAACTTTGCTTTCGGCAATCTTTTCGTCTGATCCTCTGGCCACCATGCGCCGGGTGGTCCAACCTGCCACGTGGAGACCTGGTTGCGGGTTTTCGAGCCACCGCGGTGCGCCATCCCCCTCGAAACTGCCTCGCACTTCGAACGCTATAACCTGTAAACAACCGGAATACTTCGGTTTTTTTGAACACTGTTAGCGTGGTATTCACCCTGCCAATGTCAAGGTGGCCATGGAATACCTGCGCTGAGGGAGCGTCGTCTGTTATGAGCAATATCTACCCCGTTATCCTGTCCGGTGGATCTGGAACTCGGCTATGGCCGCTGTCTCGTGCCATGTACCCCAAACAATTCATCGCTTTCAACGGTGCCAAATCCAGCTTCCTCGGCGCAACCTTGAAGCGTCTTTCAGAAGACCAGGGCTTTCACGCGCCCGTCATTCTCTGCAACAACGACCACCGTTTTCTCGTCAAAGCTGAACTGGAGGCCGCGCAGATTGCGACCAAGTCGATCATCTTGGAGCCAGTCGCTCGCAACACAGCCCCCGCCATTGTCGTTGCCGCGGTCAACGCCGTCGCCGAAAACCCGAACGCGATCATCGTGGTGATGCCGTCTGATCACAACATTGCCTCGCCCGAGAAGTTTGTCGACGCTGTGCGCCGGGCGGCAGCGGTTGCAGCGACCGGTAAGCTTGTCCTGTTTGGCATTCAGCCGGACAGCCCCCACACGGGTTACGGCTACATCCGCTCAGGTGCCGATATCGATGGCTTCAAGGGTGCCGCCTTCCACGTCGAGGCATTTACCGAAAAGCCGGATACTCTCACGGCCGAGAAGTATCTCGCGTCCGGCCGCTATTTCTGGAACAGCGGTATCTTTGTATTGCACGCTCGAACATTCATCGATGAGATGAATAAACATAACCCAGCCATCGTCACCGCGGCTCGCGACGCACTCGATCATTCCGTCATCGATCTCGGCTTCCGCCGTCTCGACAAGACGGCATTTGAAAAGGCACCGAATATTTCGGTCGACTACGCGGTGATGGAAAAAACCAAAGCTGCTGCCATGCTGCCGATCGATGTCGGCTGGAATGATGTCGGTTCATGGTCGTCGCTGTGGGATCTTGCGACCCGCGATGCGAACGGCAACTATGCTCAGGGCGACGCGATCCTGGAGGATACCAACAACTGCTACGTCCATTCCGACAAGAGCCTCGTCGCGACCATCGGGATTCGGGATTTGGTCATTGTCGACACGCCAGACGCGCTGCTGGTCGCTGATCGGTCACGCTCCGAGGATGTCTCGAAAATCGTCAAAAAGTTGAAACTGCAGGGTCGCAAAGAGCCAGAAACCCATCTGCGTTCGTACCGTCCATGGGGCTTCTTTGAAAGCCTCAATGTCGGCCCGCGTTTCCAAGTCAAGCTCTTGCACGTTGATCCCGGCCAGAAGCTGTCGATGCAGATGCACCATCACCGCTCCGAGCATTGGATCGTGGTTCAAGGCACGGCCAAAGTCGTCGTCGGCGACATTGAAAAACTGGTTCGTGAGAATGAGAGCGTCTACATTTTCGCAACCCAATGGCACCGGCTTGAGAACCCTGGCAAGGTCCCGTTGGAACTGATCGAAGTGCAGATTGGCTCGTATCTCGGGGAAGACGATATCGTGCGCACCGACGACATCTATCAGCGCGCGCCGGACGAGACCAGATAGGTACCTGCGAATTGACGCTGACTTGGTTTTTTTATCGTCACGTCAGCCCCCGCAAATCCGATCAACCGGCACACTGGAGCGGCAATCCGATCCGCGTCAGGTCGGTTGTTCGCCTCGACGGTTGGTCGCTGATTTTAACCCACGATTAACCTTGTGCCGTTAACGTCGTGTCAAGGATGCGGCCGGTTGTTCGCATCTGGTGTAACCATGTAATTTGTCACCCAGCGTACTTGGGGCCTGTACCAATGATGAACTCCGTCGCCTTGAAGGCGCCGCTAGCTGCTGAGCCGATGCTCGATGCCCTGCGCGCACTCTCTCCCCGACCACTCAGAACAGCCGATGAGTTGGTCCCGCTCAACGCGACGCTGGCGAACGTTCGCGTCGTTGAGGCAGCGCTACCAGCCCAACCGCCGCCACGCGTTGTCACTTGGGCGCACCCCGATGAAAATCTCTGGCTCCTGTCACTGAAAAACTTCGGGCTGACGCTGGCGACATTTGGCGTCTACCATTTCTGGGGTCGCGCCGAGGCACGCCGCCAGACGGTCAATGCCGTTCACGTCAACGGCACACCGGTCGACTACACCGGCACCGGCAAGGAAGCCTTCATCTCGTTTGTCATGGGCGCAATGATTGCGACCGGCATCGTCAGCGCATTCCTCTATCTGCTCAACACCAGCGGGTCCGGCGGTGGTCTGGCTGGTGTGCGCGAAATTCGCTGGCAGAGACTGACGATCTCGCTCCCCCTGATGTTCCTCCTGGGCTCGGTGGTCTATCGTAAACGGCAGCATATCCTGCGCCGCACCTGGATCGGCGGCCAGAGATTTGATCTCTCCGGTCACGCCTGGAGTTACGCCTGGCAGCACTTCTGGACGGCGTTTCTGGTGCCTTTGACCTTCGGACTGGCAGCGCCCTGGCGCGCCAGCCGTCTTGAGGCGCGCAAGATCGCTGGGATGCATCACGGCGATTTCACGTTTCGATCAGAAACCAATTTGTGGCCGCTGTACCGGTCGTTTGCATGGCTATGGGCTGGTGGCGGTTTTATTTACATCACCATGCTCATCGTGCTCGCACGCCATATTGGACCGGAGTTGCTCGAAGCCGCTTACACTGTTTCGCTGCTGCCATTGCTGCCGTGGCCGGTCGCGAAACAAGGCCTCGGCATCGCAGCTGTTGGTCTCGTCCCGCTGGCGCTGTTGATCCTGACCTATCGCAAAACCTGGCTTGAGCATCAGATCTCGAGCATTGCGTTCAACGCGGGTCGCTTACGTTTGCAGATGCCGCTCGGGGCCTATTTGTGGCTGTCCGTCAGCAATACCTTGATGACCATCGGCTCGCTTGGGGCTTTTGCTCCGGTCGCTGAGGCGCGTTATCTGCACTTTGTTGTCGAGCACCTGACCGTCGACGGTGATTTGCAACTCGGCATCACACGGCCCTGAGTCGGCCGCCTAAAATGACGGCACTTTGCCTCGTATTTTGACACTCCGTGCCCGGCGGCTGATCTCGATTGGCCGGCGGGTTTGTGCTTACATCAGTTGCAGCGGTGGCATTACTTGGCGAGTCATGGGCGACAGGTTTGACAGCAAGGGTGGTCGGCGCGGACTGGGCGCGGAACTGATGCGCCGCCGGGGCAAACCGCCGCCGACGATTCTGCGTTGGGGCTTAGGTGAACTCGCCAGCATTGGCCACAACAATGGCCCATCGCTCGATGACGAGACCCCCGGCTACATCTGGCGCCGCTATCGCTGGTCCAAGGCGCATGCCGAAGTCTGGAAAGTGCCATCGATGGGCATCCTGAAACTGCGCATGGCCCGCGCAGAGGCGGCTGGCCTGAGCTATCGGGACTACATGCTGATCCTGCTCGACACGGGTCGATATCCGCAAGCCAAAGATCGCGATGACGTTTAACTTGCCGCATCAGCGGCTTTTCGCGCGGGGGTGGGCTGACGTTGTTCCGCGCTTGGCACGAGTGTGGCGTCGAGTCGCGGCAACTCAGCAATTTTGGCGCGACGGGCCACTAGGTTCGCCAAAGATGCAGCGCGCGATCATTCTCGCAAGTCTGACGGCGGTCTCCGCTGCCGGACATCGTAGCCGATTGCACGCGATATTTGCAACGCCGATGCGCAACACTGCAAGCCATTGAAATCGCACGCTCTGCCGCTGTTGCACATATGATGATATTTGCACCAGTGCTCCATTCGTCATTGACCTTGCACTGCTACCCCTAGGGTAGTATACTATTTCGATGAGAAAAGGGAGCCAGGGTGCGGATTTTCACGACGCGGGCCTTCGGGCGCTTTGCTCGCAAGGAACGCATCTCAGATGCCGCACTGTGTGAAGCAATCGACCGTGCGGAACGCGGGATCGTCGATGCTGACCTTGGCGGCC
>JAYSUN010000365.1:0-4254 GCA_043719045.1 Hyphomicrobiaceae bacterium
CACTGGAGCCGCTGGATATGTCCCCTGCACCCACGTCCGACGCCGAGACACAAAAGCATCTCTACGACCTGCTCAAGGACTTTTCGACCGCTATGCTTATCACCACCGGGGCTGATGGCGTCAGCCACGCGAGGCCCATGGCCATCGCCGAGCTTCGGCCCGATACTCAGGCTTATTTCGCAACCGACGCACGCTCGACAAAGGTTGCCGAAGTGAACGCCAATCCGGCCGCGACGGTCACGTTTCAAAGCTCCAACGAATACGCTGCCATGGCGGGCACAGTGGCTGTGGTCTCCGATCGCGCGCTAGTCGAGCGGCTATGGTCGAAAGGTTTGGTTTCCCGCTGGCAAAAGCGATCCCAATTTGGTGATCTTGAGATTTGATCCCACATCCGCGGAGTACTGGGACAATAGCGGCACCGAGGGTCTCAAGTATTTGTTCGAAGGTCTCAAGGCCTATGCGCAGGGCCGGAAACCAGAAGTTGATGCGTCCGTGCACTCGAAGGTTAATGTTGGCCGCTGACATGGAACTGCTGACAGCGATCAATACCGTTGCGGCCGCCACGACCATTGTGGCGGCCATTCTCGTTGTTCCAACTATTCGCCCAAGGTGATGGTGTGGGGTTTCAGTGCCTTTGTGGTCGCGAGCATCGTCTGGATGATCGCGGGTTACCTCGATGGCAAGCCATCGCTGATCGTGCAGAACGTCGTTCTGTTGCTCGTCAACATATTCGGCATCTCGCGTTGGCTGCCCAAGGCGGTTTGACTGTTATAACCCCGTCTGCTTAGACGATGTAGAAATCGAGATGTGACAGCGCCAAGCCTTTCTCGAGCACTGCGACGACGCCCGCCGCGCCGGGCCGGTTACCATTGGCGTCATAAACCAGGACCCCGGTTTTCGGGTTATAAATGAGCCGGTCGCTAACGTCGTGCGCGCCCGCGCCTTGAAAAAATTGCGCAGCCGTCATCACACCTAAGCCTTTGATGCTCGAAAATACGGCGTTCTCAATCACCATCGTGTCCCAGGCGCTCGCAAAGTCGGCGATGCGGTCGATCGATTGCAGGCCGCGCGTGTCGAACACGAACACGTCCGAACCCGCGCCTCCCGAGAGGACGTCGCGGCCGCGGCCGCCAAGCAGCCAGTCATTGCCGCCTTGCCCATAGATCGCGTCGGCGCCGGCCAAGCCTGTCAGAGTGTTGGCTCCGGTGTTGCCCACCAGCACGTTGTTGGCGGAGTTGCCCGTGCCGTTGACGTTCGCGCCGCCGTCAAGGAACAGCTTTTCAATGCCTTCGGCCAAAACAGTCTGCAAGCGGGTCGAGATACTATCGATGCCGCCCGTTTCGACGATCACGTCGGCAGCGCTATCGATGATGTAGAGGTCGTTGCCGAGTCCGCCGCGCAACGTATCGGCACCTGCACCACCGTCCAGCACGTCATTGCCGTTGCCGCCGGTGATGATATTGCCGGCCGCACTTCCAGTCCCCGAGAAATTGCCAAGCCCGTTATAGGTCAGGTTTTCAATTTCGCTCAAAGCCAGGCTGAACGCTGACAGCGACGTAATTACGAGGTCGGTGCCGCCGCGCGCCAATTCGACGACTAAGTCTGTAGCATCGACCACAAACGTATCGTCGCCAAATCCGCCGTACATCGTATCGTTCCCGATGCCGCCATCGAGCGTGTCGTTGCCGTCGGCGCCATAGAGCACGTCATCGCCGGCGCCCGACGCGATAGAGTCGTTGCCGCTGTCGCCGGTTATGGAATCTCGGCCCGCAGACCCGGTGATCGCGTCGTCGCCAGTCGTGATCTGTTCGACAAAGAGCGCCATGCCACCGCGCTTACTCGTGTCGGCCACCGAGATCTGCGCAATTCCGGTCAGCGTGTTCGACGAGATCAATGGCGTGCCGGCATCGGAGTAGCTGACGGCGTAACTGTGGGGAACGGCCACGGAGCCTATACTATTGCCCGAGAGCGTGACCGCACTGCTCAACACGAAGACATCGTTCAGCGGATCGGTGTCGAGATAGGTTTGAGCATAGCCGCGGACGCGAATTTCGGTGTTGTCCGATCCGGTGCCGCCCAGATTGTCAAAAACGCTGTTGCCCACGACGTCGATCGATTGGCCGCCTTCGATGAGAAGGCCAAACCGGGCATTGCCGTTGATCGTCACACCATCGCCGGGCGCCGTTCCGCCGATCGTGACGCCGTTGGCTTGCCTCACGACGATGCCATCGCCGCCATTGTCCGACACGTTGCCGCCCTTAATTTCGACGTTCGCCGTCAGGGCCCGGGTTTCGAAATTCCCGGTCTGCACGACGATCCCCGCGCCCGCATTGCCGTGCGAGAGGTTGCCCGACAGCTGCACGTCCCTGCTGCTCGTGACGATGTTGAAACCATGCCGCCCATTGGCATAGGCCTCGCTGCCGGTGATGGTGGCGTTGACAACGGCGTCGATCGTGAACCCGTCCTGGCCGTTATGATGCGCGACACACGACGTCAGCGTGAGGTTGGCCGTGCCCTCATGCGGATCGAATCCGTATCGCGAAACACCGTAAATTTCGACGCTGTTGAGGTGGATGTTGTCGTCAATCGCCGTGAGGGTGAAGGGCTTGGGCCCAGAGAAAAAGCCGTCGACTGCAAAAGAGCCGGTGTTGCCGGAGTTGCCGTCGATCGAAAGACCTTGGATGGTGACATCGTGCGTTCCGCGCAAGCTCCCGTCGGGATTAGCTTTGCCGCTGTCGGTGCGCACGATACCCGTGACGTCGTGACCGGGATTGTTACCGAGTTTGATTGTAGTCAGCCCAATGCCCGCGCCTGCGAACGTCGTATTCGACCCAACGCGCAACGCCCCGTCACCCGCGTCGCCCAGTGCCGCCACGACAAATGTGCCAGCCGACAACACGACGTCGCCGCCCGTCGCATTGGCGGCCACGAGAGAGAGTGCGGCTTGAATGGTGTCGCGCGTGGCGGAATCACTGGCCGCATCGTCCAGCGTGATGACGGTTGCGGCTTGGCCTGCGAGCGTCACAGTGATGGTTCGCAAAACGCAACTCCGCTCAAGCTCAGGCCACAATAAGGGGCGGAGCTATGACACGCCTGTGGTGAAGGTCGCGTCAACTCACCGGGCGCATAGAGCAGCAGGGTGAACGAGGGCTGAGCGGCTGACCTAAATGGACACATCAAACATATGGATGGCCGGTCACGATGTCGAAGGAGGCACGTAGTTCTTGATCAGCCAATTCATGCCGACGCTCCACGACTCGTCCGTGTTGCCACGGATATCGACGCTGCGCACGAATGTCATTTTGGAGGTCGCCACATCGGCCATGTAGACATTCATGTTGAGGATTAAATTCGACACCTTCTGCACCCTGATCCACGCGATACGCTCAGCGTTCAGTATCTTACCTATGTCGATCTCGCAGCCGCCGCATGGCCGAGCGACTGCCCCTTGGCAATGGTGTTGCGAACTTCGACCGAGACTGGAATGAAGTTGTACTGGCCCGACTGTTGCAGCCGGCTCGTTAAAATTCGCTCGATATTTTGTATCCGTCCCTTTTCCGCAGCGGTCGTCGGCTCAGAGCCCTCATTGTCATTCAAAAATTCCACACCGAAAAACGCGACGTTGATGGGACTGACCGGAGCCGCCGCTCTCGCAGCTGTGGCGCAGCCAAACGCGAGAGCGAACGCCACGACGAGCATCATGGCGGCAAACGCGGCAGAAGAAGGTAACGGCATCGTTTTTGTTTGGCTTCGCATTTCTCACCTTATGAATTGCTTGAGCCCAAGCAGCTCTGACCTCGATATAGTGATCGGTCTGGCGAAAACCTAAGTTACGGGTAGATCAAACCGCCGTGACCGGCTTAAAAGCCCATGAAATCTCGGGATTTCTGCTAAATGAAAGGTCTGGGGAATTTTTCCTTAACTCACCCGTTATCGGTGAAGGCGGAAAGGGGAGTGCCTGTGGGGGAAGACATCCGGAACCGGATGGTGGAGTTACTGCCGCGACTGCGGCGGTTTAGCTATGCCTTGACGGGCAATTTGGACGAGGCCGACGATCTGGTGCAGGAGGCGTGTACGCGCGCCCTGGCCAGCGCCAGCCAATGGCAGGCGGGAACACGTTTGGACAGTTGGATGTATCGCATCGCTCAAAATATATGGTTCGACAAACTGCGCGCCAGCAAAACGCGCGGTGAAGTTGTCGACGTCGATACTGCCGCCGACATCGTCGGCTCGGACGGACGCGACGTGACGGAA